>NZ_JBANAZ010000172.1:0-1907 GCF_059803455.1 Bradyrhizobium sp. UFLA05-108
ATGCTTGGCTCGATGCGCCCAATCGAATGTGCGAGCGTTCCTGCCTCCGTCTCTTCCTCACCTTCTGCTCCGCCTTAAGCACTCGGTTCCGCAGTTCCTCTAGTTCCGCCATTTGATGAGCAAGACTTTCAAGATGCTGACGAAGGACATCATCAACAGCGCGACCGCAAGCACGCATGGCAAGCCACCCACTTGTTGTTCACTTTTGGAGGACTTGGACCCCTATTGGACCACCGGGAAAATCTGGCAGATGCAGCGGCGGCGCGCACTAACTGTGGCAAGATGCGGGGCAACGCCGATGCTCAATCCTCCTTGAAAGGCGCCGACCAGAGGGGGGCGTGGAAGGGTGAGACGGCGGTCTGGCGGTGGATCGTGTGGATGTGCTCGTCGAGTGTCGGGTTCGTGATTAACTCGCCGCAGAAGCAGCGCGCAATCCCTTCTGGACGCTGTGTCGGCAGCGGAAGTGCTAGCCGGTGCATCCGGTCCTTCCAAGCGGTCCATTCACGGTTGCGGCGCCACATCTCGAAGTCCGCCCCCATGCTCGTGGCGGCCAGCTCCTGCCACGCTGCTTGGAAACTCGTACGGGCTTCGTCGAACGTCTCGTCAATGCCGCTGCGGTGCTCACCGGATCAGAGCCGGGATAGAAGCCGCTGGACCAACTCCACTGCGGGGCCGAGTCCGGGACACCGGCGCGGCGACCGATAACGCCGACACGGATGTCGCCGAAGAATATCAGCCATGTCTCGCGGTGTGGATCATCTTTGCTGCGGCGACGGGTGACAGCGGGCATGCTGCGATCAAAGCGGCGCACGACCTTGCTGGCAAATTGTCAATCCCTCGTGGATCAGGTCGTCGCGCGACCACCGTCAGTCGTGGCTGTGAATAGGTATGGATGCCGGAAGATCTCAGAGAGTGTCTGCCATGTGGGCGAACCTCGGGCGGAGGTCGAAAAAATGGCTTGGGGCTCACGTCTGCTGAGCCCCCAACAGCGGTATGAAAGCGAACATCGGTTGGCCCAACTGCTCTAGTTCTTTGCGGATGTAGTCGCGATGCGCGAGGTGAGTTATCAGTAACTCGCGATATGTATCCAACACCTGAGTTGCGAGTTCCGTAGGATGACCGCCGCGCCCCAGCACGTCGATGATCTCGATCTGGCGGGCAATATGACGTTCTCCCAGCGCAATATGCCGCTCTGCGTCCGCCAAATGCGCCAAGGTCATCCGGAGGTCCATTGGGGCAAGTATACGCCCGGAACCGGGACAGCGGAAACCAAAAATCTTAACATGCGTTAGGAGGGGATGATCGAACGAACCCTAGCGGAAGTCCTCGATGAACGTGCCGCGCGCGCGATTGAGGAGGCCCGCTCCCTCATTGCGGAACGCAAGCGACTGATGGATGAGTTGACTGCAAACTACCGGCACAGGTACGAAGCGGCGCGGAAAGCCCTGCAAGGCGTTCAGAAAACTGAGGCCGAACTCGTTGCCAACGCTCGGCGATGGTTTTCTGGAACCTAGCTTGACGTTTTACGTGCCGACAAATTTTCTTGCGCCTCCTCGGCTCTATGAGTCCTTTCCGCGCGCGACTGATGGCTGCGAGTGGCTTCCTCGCGAGCGCGGCTCGCGGTCGCTATCACCCGCTCATTCCACCAGCGCGCCAGCGCAATGCTTTGGTCCACTTGGCGTCGGATCAACTCGCTATCACGGATGGCTCTGTCGGCCCGTTCTAGTAGCTTGTCCATTCCCCTAAAATCAGAGCAGGGGCAAATCGTTCCGGCAAGTTAGGAACGAGTAACGCTTGGAACGCAGACGCCCGCGAATGTCCGTTGAGGGGGGCGGGTTCAACTCATCGCCGCAACACATTCTGCGAACTTCTCAGCTGGGGTTTGAAAGAGCAAGGTCTTTCGTGGC
>NZ_JBANAZ010000173.1:0-1848 GCF_059803455.1 Bradyrhizobium sp. UFLA05-108
ATTGGTCGACTTGATCATCAGAGAACGCATCACGACGGCTCACTTCGTCCCATCCATGCTGGTCAGCTTTATGGATAAGAAGGGTGTTGATCGCTGCACGTCGCTGCAGCGTCTCATCTGCAGTGGCGAGGCGCTTCCTGCGGCCAGTGTCCATCAGGTTCGGCGCCTATTGCCTTGGACCGGCCTGCACAATCTGTACGGTCCGACGGAAGCTGCGATCGACGTCACCGCGTGGAGTTGCCCCGTTGATTTTGATGGGTCCGTTGTCCCAATTGGCCGGCCGATTGCGAACACGCGGGTATATCTACTTGACGGTCATGGTGAGCCCGTTCCGCTCGGGGCGGCAGGCGAGCTCTACATCGGCGGGGCGGGAGTGGCGCGCGGCTATCTGAACCGGCCCGAGCTGTCGGCGGAGCGGTTCATCGCCAGTCCCTTTGTCGACGGCGACCGGCTGTACCGCACCGGCGATCTGGCGCGGTACTTGCCGGACGGCAATCTGGAGTTCTTGGGCCGCAACGACGAGCAGGTGAAGATCCGCGGCTTCCGGATCGAGCCGGGTGAGGTCGCGGCGCGGCTTGCCGAGCACGCCTTGGTGCGCGAGGCGGTGGTGGTGGCGCACGAGGGCCCCGCCGGCGACAAGCACCTTGTCGCCTATGTGGTTGTGGCGGCTGAGCATGCGCTCGAAGCTGAGAAGCCTGACCTGGCCGGCGCCTTGCGCACGCACCTAAGTGCGCGGCTGCCGGAGTATATGGTGCCATCGGCGTTTGTGCAGCTGGCGGCGCTGCCGCTGACGCCGAACGGCAAGCTCGACCGCAAGGCGCTGCCAGCGCCGCAAGATGAGGCGTATGCGCGCGCCGTCTATGCGACGCCGCAAGGCGAGATCGAGACCGCGCTGGCAACGGTCTGGGCCGAGCTTCTGGGTGTTGAGCGGGTCGGACGCCACGACCACTTCTTTGCGCTCGGCGGCCACTCGCTGTTGGCGGTGCGGCTGATCGAGCGGCTGCGGCGGCTGTCGCTGGGGGTCGACGTGCAGACGCTGTTCGCCACGCCAGTGCTGGCCGATCTGGCTGCAAGCCTCGGCAGCCATCGCGAAGTGGCGGTCCCGGCCAACCTGATCAGCGAACAGAGTACGGCGATCACGCCGCAGATGCTGCCGCTGATTGAGCTGACGCAAGACGAGATCGACCGGATCCTCGCCACGGTGCCCGGCGGTGTCAGTAACATCCAGGACATTTATGGCTTGTCGCCGTTGCAGGATGGCATCCTGTTCCATCATCTGTTGGCGACAAAGGGCGATCCCTACCTGCTGGTCTCGCAGATGGCGTTTGCCGACCGTGACCTGTTGGACCGCTATCTTGCCGCCGTTCAGCGGGTGGTGGACCGGCACGACATTCTGCGCACGTCATTTGTCTGGGAAGGTCTGTCGAGCCCGGCGCAGGTGGTGTGGCGGAACGCGCCACTGGAAGTGACCGAGGTCGAGCTGGATGCGTCTGGTGGTCCTGGGCACGAGCAGCTCCGGGGGCGGTTTGATCCGCGCCAGCACCGGATCGATCTTGGCCGGGCGCCGTTGTTGCGGTTTGTGATTGCCCGCGAGCCCGGCAGTGCGCGCTGGCTGGCCTTGGAGCTGCAGCATCATCTGATCGGGGATCATACCACGCTGGACGTGATGCATGCCGAGGTCCGGGCCGCGCTGGAGGGGCGTGCGCATGGGCTGCCAGCCCCACAGCCGTTCCGCAACCTGGTGGCGCAGGCGCGCCTGGGCGGTGATGCCAAGGCGCATGAAGAGTTCTTCCGGGGACTGCTGGCAGACATCGATGAGCCGACGCTGCCATTTGGGTTGAGCGAGGT
>NZ_JBANAZ010000174.1:0-1815 GCF_059803455.1 Bradyrhizobium sp. UFLA05-108
CCTGCGACGATGTCCGTGCTGTACTGCTCTCATCCAAAGACGTACCGTGCGGATGATTTTATGACACAGTAAGACTAGGACGCCATCCATTTGCCGGTCGATATCTTGGTCGCGGCGACATGCCCGAAGAGCGAGCGATAGCTGAGTGCCGATTTGCGTACTCGTCGGACAGGTCTCGCACTCAAACCGAGCCTCCGCCGTTCGCGCCGACGCTTTCTTATATTCCACAAGAGCTCGCGGTCGCTTTTGAAGCATGCTTTGGTCCAAGCGGGACAAACGGTGCCAGGCCAAAGGCGGGCGACTGGATATCCCTCTTGCAGCGAGCTGAGACTCAGCTGATCAAATGCAGTGTGTCGGCGGCCCACTTCCATTTCTCGTCTGCACCAAATTGCCCATGGTGCGCACTCGAGAAAGCCATCCCTGGCTTTATCGCATTTCCGTCCCCGCTCAACATCAATACGGCCACACCGCTTGATCTCGGTCAGCTCATCGCTGCGATCCGTGGCGTGACCGATCCGGGAACGGCGCCGTCACTGCATTCAGCGATGCCGGCCGTTCAGAGTACGCCTAGCGTCCAAAATAGGGGCGTGCTCGATAGCTCTTCGGGACAATTCGTCCTCGCAACAATTGGCGGCGCTGTCTCGGCCGTGCTCTTGAGACTGGGATATCTTCCTCCCTTGATAAGCCTAGGGGCTCTCGCGGCGTCGGGATATTTCGCACTTAGAAACCCCAAGCAGTTGCACGCCAAGGGGCCGCGCTCGCATCAGCTCAAGCAAGCGTGGGATCAGATAGATCAACGTTACAGGACCGAGGGAGATGCGTCGCGCTTCAACGAAGCAAGACGCCAGTCCGAGCTAAAGATTCGCGAATACAACGAGCTTCCGAACGAAGAAGCGCGACGCCTTTCGGAGTTGTCCCGTAGACAGCGCGAGATACAGCTTCGGTACTTTCTCGAACGCTATAGTCTTGTGAACGCAAAAATTAAGAGCGTAGGTAGTGCAAGGAAGTCGACGTTACGCTCTCACGGGATCGATACTGCTGCGGATATCTCCCGGCAGCGGATCGAGAGTATTCCAGGGTTCGGTCCAGCAACTGCTAGCCTTCTGTTGTCATGGCGATCGGATCTTGAGCGGCGTTTCGTATTTAATCCGAGCCAGCCTATCAACCCGAGCGACATTGCTCAGGTAAAGTCGGACGTCGCCCAAAGGCGCATTAATCTAGAAGCCGCGTTAAAGGCTGATCTAATCGCTATCAGGACAGCAGCAGCCGAGATTGGGCGTTCTCGCAACGATCTTACCAATCGAGCTCGAGCAGTATGGGTCGAATTCAAGCAAGCCGAAGCAGACGAGAAGGTACGAGTATTTGGTGATGTTTCCGCTCGACGTTGGGTCTTTGGTGTAATTTGCTTCGCCGCATTCATCGTTGCAGGTGTGAATACCAGTGGCCCAACTGCCGCCTCTGTGCCGCCAACTCCCCCATCTTCCCGATCTGCGACTAGCGTGCCCTCAGCGGTTCCGAATATTTCGAAATCATCGGGCAGTAGTCCGCCAACTTTGAGTGTCCCAAGCAAAATGCCTACGCAAGCTGCAGTACCGCCGCAGCTTTGGGACTCGACTCCACAGGCGCCACCACGAGTTGATCGTCAGCCGCAGGAAGCACCAAAGACCAACTTTGAGGTGTCATTCGGCCTGCAATATTGACCCCCTAAGCCGGGGGATCGGCGTCCAAAATTGACCCCCGCATTGCCTCATCGAGAATGTTACCGGAGGATTCCGCGCCGATGACTGGGGCAGCGTCACCGAATCAGGTCGGTGG
>NZ_JBANAZ010000175.1:0-1801 GCF_059803455.1 Bradyrhizobium sp. UFLA05-108
AGTCCTGCCAACTAGACAGACTGAATCACTGGTATCTCTGAGTCGCAACCGCGGCCTTTTTCAACGGAATCGGCCATAACCAGAATCGCACAAGGCGGCAGACCAAAACGCTATTCGATCACCCGATACTGCTGCGCCGGTCGGCGCAGCAGGAGACGATGTGAGTAACGCGTAGCATCGCCGGAGATCACGAGTTCATCGATATGATCTCACTGCACACATCTGCGACGGCCGTAACCGCGCTTCGGGCGGTCTAATAAGTGTAGAACATCCGTTGGATCTCCTTGGTGTCGGTCGTCTTGGTCAGCGCCAGCATCAGCAAGATACGCGCCTTCTGAGGGTTCAGCGTATCTGAGACAACGAAGTCATGCTCGTCATCCTTGGCTTCTCCATTGCGCGCGACGATGCCGTTCCCCACACGGCTGCTGCGGACGATCACGACACCCTTCTTGCGAGCTTCGTCGAGGGCCGGCTCAACCGCGGGCCGGGCAAGACTGCCGTCACCCACTCCGGCATGCACGATCCCCTTAGCTCCGGCTGCGACGAAGGCGTCGACCGCGACCCGGTTCATGTTGGCGTAGCCGTAGACGATATCGACTTGCGGCAGGACATCGAGACCCGAAACGTCAAACTCGGAATCCACCGTGTGCCGACGTGTCGATTGACGATAGAAGTACGGTTTGTTTCCTTGCATATAGCCGAGAAAGCCGAGTTCGGGGGTGCGGAATGTGTCTGCCGTCGAGGTGTTGCTCTTGGTTACCTCGCGAGCCGCGTTGATCTGATCGTTGAGAGCAACGAGCACGCCCTTGCCGACTGCCTCGTCGCTGCCAGCCAGGATCACCGCGTTGTAGAGGTTGATCGGCCCGTCCGCGCTGATCGCTGTAGACGGCCGCATCGCGCCGACGATGACGACAGGCTTCTTGCTCTTGACGACAAGGTCCAGAAAATAGCTGGTTTCTTCGATCGTATCAGTGCCGTGCGTGATTACAATTCCATCCACGTCGTCCTGCGCGAGGAGGGCGTTGACGCGCTTTGCAAGCTTGAGCCAGTAGTCATTGTTCATGTTCTCGCTGGCGATCTGGAAAACCTGCTCGCCCTTGACGTTCGCCACCGTTTTCAATTCCGGAACGGCGTTCAAAAGGGTCTCTATGCCCACCGTTGCGGCGGTGTAACCGACCACGGTGGTGCTGCTCGCACCGGTGCCGGCGATCGTGCCACCGGTCGCAAGAACCACGACGTTGGGCAGACCGGGGCCCCTCGCGTCCGCGGCTGCAAGACTGAAGAGCAGCACGAAGAGCACGCTCGTTGTCGCCAATATGTGATTACGTAGCCGAAACTGCCACATCTTGAATTCCTTCTCCTAGAAAGCTTCGTCGATTGCGCCCAGTTCGCCCAGCGTATGATCCTCCAGTCGATGCACCCTGTCTAGGGTGGCGACGCTTTCAAATGGTCGAGTTTGGATCACAAGCGGCGGTCGCGGCAAGCACACGCCGGCATCCGGTTTGCCGCCGACAGCTGACATCACAACGGGTTAAGCGCCGTTCGGCCTCGGGCCAATGGGTGAGTTGGGGGGCCAATAGCTGACATTGGCCCAAATGCATCGCCGCCCAAGCCTCGGCCGCATGGGAAGCTGCGGTCTGCTGGGACGACGCGTACGCAATCAATCGGCTTGTCCAAGTTCGAGCGGTCTGAGCGGCGGCACCGGCTCGACGACCGCTATGGGGCAGAGGACTTGTATGGGGCGATTGGTGTCAAGCGCTTTCGTTATTGGCCATCTCCTTGTTCGGCCGGGCTGCGACAT
>NZ_JBANAZ010000176.1:0-1764 GCF_059803455.1 Bradyrhizobium sp. UFLA05-108
ACCGGTGGTGTTGAGCCGCGAGGAGGTCGCGCGCTTTCTGGAGGCTGCGCCGAGCGTCAAGTACAAGGCGGCGCTCAGTATCGCCTACGGTGCGGGGCTGCGCGTCTCCGAGGTCGTCGCGCTGAAGGTCTCCGATATCGACTCCGAGCGCATGATGCTGCGCGTCGAACAGGGCAAAGGCCGCAAGGATCGCCACGCGATGCTTTCCCCGGTGCTGCTCGAACTTCTGCGCGACTGGTACCGCATTGCCCGCCCGCAGGGCTGGCTGTTTCCGGGACTGAAGCCGGCCAGCCCAATGACGACACGCCAGCTCACGCGCGCCTGCCACGCTGCGGCCCACATGGCCGAGATTACCAAGCAGGTGACGCCGCACACCTTGCGCCACAGCTTCGCGACCCACCTGCTCGAGCAGAACATCGATATTCGGGTGATCCAGGTCCTGTTGGGGCACGCCAAGCTCGAGACCACCGCGCTCTATACCCGCGTCGCCACCAACACCATCCGCGAGGTTATGAGCCCGCTGGATCGCCTCACCCCGCTGACACCCAAGAAGAATGAGCCCAGGGATACGCCACCCGCCTAAGCACGACGCGGGTGGCGCCTCTGGCACTGGAAGTCGCGGATATCTTCCGCGGCCGTGGTCCGGCGTGGCGTCAAGCCAATGCCGGCCATGTCAGCCTCCAGCAATTGAAGGTGATGTCGGCGATCGAGAACTGCCGCACGGCAGCCCTCGGCGGCCATGTCGCGCGCTGCGAAGACTGCGCCTATACCACCATCGCCTACAACTCCTGCCGCAACCGGCATTGCCCGAAGTGCCAGGGCGCCGCCGCCAAGGACTGGCTTGCCGCGCGCGCGGCCGAGCTGCTTCCGGTGCCGTACTATCACGTGGTGTTCACGCTGCCGGCCCAGATTGCCGACATCGCCTACCAGAACAAGGCGGCGATCTATGACCTTCTGTTCAAGGCCTCGGCCGAGACGCTGATCACCATCGCCGCCGATCCGAAGCACCTCGGCGCCCGGATCGGTATCACTTCCGTGCTGCACACCTGGGGCTCGGCCATGACCCATCATCCCCACGTACACATGATCGTGCCGGGCGGCGGCATCTCGCCCGACGGCCAGCGCTGGGTGTCCTGCCGGCCGGGATTCTTCCTCCCGGTCCGCGTGCTCTCCCGCCTGTTCCGTCGGCTGTTCCTGGAGAAGCTCGTCGCCACGCACCAAGCCGGCCGCCTCAATTTCTTCGGCGACCACGCCCATCTCGCCGAGGCGCAAGCCTTCGCGGCTTATCTGGCGCCGCTGCGCAAAGCCGAGTGGGTGGTCTACAGCAAGCGGCCGTTCGGCGGACCTGAGGCGGTGCTGGCCTATCTGTCGCGTTACACCCACCGCCTCGCCATCGCCAACAGCCGCCTGATCGCCTGCGATGGGCAGGGCGTCACCTTCAAGTGGAAGGACTACCGGATCGAGGGCCGCAATCGATACAAGCAGATGACGCTCGGGACCTTCGAGTTCATCCGCCGCTTCCTCATCCACGTGCTGCCAAAAGGCTTGCACCGCATCCGCCACTACGGCCTGTTCGCCAAAGGCGCATGCGCCGGCAACGTCGCACGCGCCCGTGAGCTGCTCGCTGCTGCAAAACCTGAGGGACGGCCCACCGTTGCCGCCGTCGATCCCGACAAGCCACCTTGTCCATGTTGTGGCGGTCGCATGGTCGTCATCGAGGTCTTCGCGCGTGGCGCAACGCCACGGCATCGGCCGACAGCTCCA
>NZ_JBANAZ010000177.1:0-1681 GCF_059803455.1 Bradyrhizobium sp. UFLA05-108
AAACAGTTCGGCGAGAGCCACGTGCTGCGCGGCATTTCCTGTCAGATCGCCGCCAACGAAGTGGTGTGCGTCATCGGCCCTTCCGGCTCAGGGAAGAGCACCTTCCTGCGCTGCATCAACGCGCTGGAAACGCTCTCCGGCGGCGAGATCGAGGTGAATGGCTTCGCCGTCCACGATCAGAAAACCGATCTGAACAAAATGCGTGAAAGCGTGGGCATGGTATTTCAGCGCTTCAACCTGTTCCCGCACATGACGGTGTTGGAAAACATCATCATGGCGCCGGTAAGCGTGAAGAAACTGCCGCGCGCCGATGCCATTACGCAAGCTGAACAGCTACTGCGCAAGGTCGGCCTGCTCGACAAGATTGACGCCTATCCCAACAGCCGGTCCGGCGGCCAGCAGCAGCGGGTAGCGATCGCCCGCGCGCTGGCGATGGAGCCGAAGATCATGCTGTTCGACGAACCGACCTCCGCGCTCGATCCGGAGCTGGTGGGCGAAGTGTTGGCAGTGATGAAATCGCTGGCCCACGAGGGCATGACCATGGTGGTGGTAACGCATGAGATGGGCTTTGCCCGCGAGGTGGCCGACCGGGTGCTGTTTATCGATCAGGGGATCATTCAGGAAGAAGGGGTGCCGCAGCAGATCTTCAGCCATCCGACCAATCCGCGCACTCAGGCATTTCTAAGCAAAGTTTTGTAACCTTCGGCACCGCTTTGCAATCCTTCGGGCGCCGGCATCGGCGCCCGCTCTCTTACCACCCGGTCAGGAAGCTGAACACCAGCCAGAACAGGCACAGCACAATGGTGCCGGTCAGCAGCAGCGTCAAAATCAGACGACCGCGCAACAGCATGCTGAGGGTGATGCCGATCAGCACCGACAGCGGCATCAGCGCCAGGAAGAATGGCCAGGTATAGAGCAGGAAAAACAGCGTGTTGGAACCGTAAACCAGAAACGGCAACGCGAACGCCAGCCAGTAGAAAACAAAGCCGCTAACGCCGCCCAGGAAAGAATAAGAAGGCTCCTCTCTCTCCTGTTTTGACTGCTTGGCGTCGATCAAGATAGGCGTGACATTTTGCATAGTGATCCCTGGTTATTCGGCTCGCTCTGCGGCGGCTTAGAGTAAAAAGCGCATGGCGAAAAACGCCACACGCTTTTTTTGAATTCAGGGTTTGATAATAGCCTGACCACGCAACACGTCTAACAATTGCGCAATCAAATTTGTTACCAATTGTTGGCCATCAAGGTGGATTTCCGGCTGCTGCGGCGCCTCGTAAACCGCGTCGATACCGGTGAAATTGCGCAGCTCGCCGGCGCGCGCTTTCTTATACAATCCCTTCGGATCGCGCGCCTCGCAGATCGCCAACGGCGTATCGACAAACACCTCGATAAAGCGATCGTCACCGAGCATCTCGCGCACCATCTGCCGTTCGGCGCGGTGCGGCGAAATGAACGCGGTCAGCACCACCAGCCCAGCGTCCACCATCAGCTTGGCCACTTCCCCCACCCGGCGAATGTTCTCGCGCCGATCCTCGTCGGAGAAGCCGAGATCGCGGCACAGGCCATGGCGCACGTTATCGCCGTCCAGCAGGTAGGTGCTGACGAAAAAAAGAAGAGAAGGGGTAAGGAAGGAAGTGAGCAGGCCAGGTCAGAGGGGTAGAGGGAAGGATGGATAGAGGGGCAG
>NZ_JBANAZ010000178.1:0-1664 GCF_059803455.1 Bradyrhizobium sp. UFLA05-108
TGCCTTGGCGCTTTTTGGACGCCGGTCAGTTGACCCTGCGGAGCCTCCTTCTTGCCGGCGTCCAAAAACCAGCACAAGACCGGAAGTCATCGTGACTTCATTCGATGACCTTGTCAGCCCGAGCCATAATACTGTCCGGAAAAGTTAGGCCAAGCGAGACGGCAGTTTTGAGATTTACCGCCAGCTCGAAAATGACCGGCTGCTCGACGGGGAGTTCAGCCGGGTCCGCTCCCTTGAAAACCCTATCGCAGTATTGCGCCACCTTAACATAGATCGCCTCAAGCTTGGGGTGGTAGCTGGCTAGTCCGCCCAAGGGTACATAAGGGCCTGATTGGTAGATTGCTGGTATCCTTGATCTTGCAGCCAAGGTTACAATCGTCGGCCGTGTCACATCCGCAAGTACAAATAAGGCATCACAGTTCTCCTGCTTGATCGCTTCAAAAGCCTGGTCAAGATCACCAGGAGTAGGTGCGACGACGCGAACGGCCGCAAGTCCCAAACTTTTGATGGATGTTTCGGCCAATTCATATTGCTGCGGATGAGTTGGATTGTTGGACATGAGCACAGCAATACGCCGCGCGGATGGCAGGAGAGTGTGGAGAAGTTCAACGCTTTTTCCGATGGCGTCGCCGACCATATTAGCCGTGCCCGTAATGTTTCCTCCGGGCCGAGCAAGGCTCTTTACGAAGCCAGAACCGATTGGATCGGTTGCCGGAGCCATGATGATGGGGATCGTTGATGTTGCCTTCTGGGCGGCCGCTATGGCGGGAGTTGTGATCGCAACAATAACATCGGGATGGAGAGCAATCAGCTCGGTTAAGAACGAAGGCAGTCGTTCAAGCCTCCCGTCGGCGCTTCGCTGATCGATTATGAGGTTCTTGCCTTCGATATAACCGAGCTCTCGCAGTCCCCCACGAAAGGCATCGTACATGGCACGGTCCGGGGGATTATCAAACTTTCCCGGATAGATGTGTGCAATGCGCCAAACCTTGCTAGATGATTGTTCTGCCATCGCGATCAACGGCCACGCAATTGTGGTGTAGCCCATGCCTCTGATGAAATTGCGCCGCAGCATTTGAACTGCCTCCACGCCGAATAATTTGAGATCCAGGATGCCGTGAGCGAAACGTCCATCTTGAATAAGCGCGCGGAGTTTGTACAGCAGTTGCTTCGTGCACCACCGTTAAATCGGCGGCAGAATCTGCGGCTTCTTCTGCCGGCGTTCGTAGAGTATGGCGGCCCCATACATAGCGCCGATCGACAATAGCCCGCCGATCACGCCAAAGGTGCCGATGATCTCGTGGGCTACCCAGCGAACCGCCGCCATCGCTGCCGTGTAGAGCAGGATGCAGAGCAAAATCCATTTCAACACGCGGAAACCTCTAGCGGCTCTTATCTATGCAATTAATGGGCTCTCCCGGGATATTTCCCGACCACGAAGCTAAAGACAAGCTGTTGAGAAGTGGTGCGCAAAGACGCGAGCGGCACCAGCATCGTTGCTAGAGCCACGAGATGACGCCGGGTATTCTAGGCCGCGTACCTATAGTCCCGTTAACGTGACGCGATGAAGGCGACGCCCGCTTTGCCCCAAGGCACGAAGTCGCTGCGCTCCAGCCCGCTGCGCGGGGGCAAGAGCCGAGAGGCCGGTAGCCGGTTGAGAGTGT
>NZ_JBANAZ010000179.1:0-1617 GCF_059803455.1 Bradyrhizobium sp. UFLA05-108
CCGTCTCAACGGTGTCCATACTGCCGAAAAAAAATCCTTGAAAAACACTGGCGCAAACAGATTCTGCCAAAGTAGTGCTAGCACTACTTTGGCAGATTGTTCATTTTGCCGCGTTTTATAGGATTCCCGAATCGATTTTTCAATGATTCATGGGTGGTCGGCTCTTGGAGGGCTGACCATGCTGGGATGGGAAGACGAACTCGAACGCTGGCTGATGCCGTTCTTGGGCCGACTGGGTCATAAGACCCGGCAGCGGATGTGTCCTCTGTATGTTGCAGGATTGATCGGTCCTGGCGATCACAAGAGCGTTCAGCCAATGGCGGAACGCCTTGCCACGAGCAACTACGACCAGTTGCACCATTTCATTGCGGATGGTGTCTGGGATGCGACGCCGCTGGAGACAGAGCTGCTCGGCCAGGCGGACCGACTTGTCGGCGGCAGGGATGCGGTGCTGGTTATCGATGACACCTCACTGCCGAAGAAGGGTGAGCGCTCGGTCGGGGTGCGGCTCAATACGCGTCGGCTCTCGGTAAAACGGCAAATTGCCAAACGCTGGTGTCTTTAACGCTTGCGCGCGGCGAAGTGCCAGTGATGGTCGCGTTACGTCTCTTTCTGCCTGACAGTTGGACAAGCGACGTGTCTCGTTTGAAGCGCGCTCGCGTGCCAGTCGAACACCGAACGCCACGGTCCAAGCCGGAGATTGCTTTGGCCGAGATTGACCGCGCGATGGCAGCCAACATGCGCTTTGGATGTGTGCTGGCGGATGCAGGATACGGCCTCAGCGCACCGTTTCGACAAGGGTTAACAGATCGCGGGCTGACATGGGCTGTCGGTATCCCTCGGCACCAGAAAGTGTATCCGGTCGATGTGAAGCTCATTTGGCCGATCACCAAAGTCCGCGGGAAACCACGAAAGCACCACGTGCCCGATATCTTATCGATTGCGGCAGAACAAATGCTGGCCAGCGCCAAGTGGAAAACCGTGAGTTGGCGTAGCGGAACGAAAGGTCGGCTTAAAGCTCGTTTTGCTGCTCTCCGTGTCCGCACCGCTGACGGCCCTCCGCAGCGAATATGGGATAAAGGTCAGCAGCATCTCCCAGGCGACGAAGCCTGGCTCATTGGCGAGCAACGTGCCTCCGGGGAGAAGAAATACTATCTCGCCAATCTTCCGGCGGCGACGGATCTGCGCACGCTGGCCGCCACCATCAAGGCACGGTGGATTTGTGAGCAGGCGCATCAACAGCTGAAGGAGGAGCTTGGACTTGATCACTTCGAAGGGCGATCTTGGCGAGGTCTTCATCGCCACGCCTTAATGACAATGATTGCCTACGCCTTCCTGCAACATCGTCGCCTCGCATACGCGGGGCGGAAAAAAAAGAATCAACGGTCCCCCGCCTCAGCCAACCATGCCAGCCGTACGTCACGCCATCGTCGATCTCATCCTACGGCCGCCGTCTCAGCAGTGCCCTTATTGCCGGAAAATCCGTGAAAAACAACGGCGAAAACACAATCTGCCAAAGTAGTGCTAGCACTACTTTGGTAGATTGTCGGTTTTGCCGTGCTTTATAGGATTCCCGAATCAATTTTTCAATGATTCATGGGTGGTCGGCTCTTGGAG
>NZ_JBANAZ010000017.1:0-132490 GCF_059803455.1 Bradyrhizobium sp. UFLA05-108
CTGCGACGATGTCCGTGCTGTACTGCTCTCATCCAAAGACGTACCGTGCGGATGATTTTATGACACAGTAAGATTAGGGCGGATTAGCTTAGCGTAATCCGCCATCAGGCCGCGACAAAGCTGGCGGGTTACGCTGCGCTAACTCGCCCTACGGATGCGCGTAACCTTCACCCATATTTCAGCTTCATGACGAGTATGCCGCCGGCGAGCACCATGGTGATCGCGTTGGCGGCGACCAGCGGCGCGTCGCCGGAGAGCAGGCCGTAGATCAGCCAGAGTGCAAGCCCGAGCAGCATCGCGAGGAACATGCCGAGCGAGATGTCCTCGGTCGAGCGGGTCTTCCAGACCTTGATGAATTGCGGTGTGTAGGCGAGGGTCGTGCAGGTTGCCGCAGCGAACCCGAGCAGCTTAACGATGAGCGGTTCCATGGTGGCCGCCCTATAGCACGGATTCGTTGATGGAAATGCGTCTGTTGACCCATCATTACCGGCGGGCTGCCATGATCGTGCGATAGAGCGCCGCATAGTCGCCCGCCCGGTTGCGCCAGGAGACGTCGGTCGTCATGCCGCTCAGTTGCAGCCTGCGCCAGGTCAAACGGTCATGGAAGGCGAGGTTCGCCTTGCGCAGCGCGGCGGCGAGCCCCTCCGCCGTCACCGGCCCGAACTTGAATCCGGTCGCGTCGTGGCCGCTGCTATCGGCCTCGCCGATGTCGACCACCGTGTCCGCAAGCCCGCCGACGCGCGAGACGACCGGCACGGCGCCATAACGAAGCGCACAGAGCTGGGTGAGACCGCACGGCTCGAACCGCGACGGCACGAGGAGCGCGTCGGAGCCCGCCTGGATGAGGTGGGCAAGGATCTCATCATAGCCGATCACGACGCCGATGCGCCCGGGATGGGCGCGTGCCGCGGCCAGATAGCGGTCCTGGAGGTCCGCATCGCCGCTGCCGAGCAGCGCGAGCTGCATGCCTTCGCCAAGAATCGTCGGAATGATTTCGAGCAGGAGATCGAGACCCTTCTGCCAGGACAGCCGGCTGATCACGCCGAGCAGAAGCGCATTCGCCGACGGCGTGAGATTGAACTGCTTCTGCAGCGCTGCCTTGTTGGCGGTCCGAACTTGCAGCTCCTTGGCGCCAAAGCGATGGGCGATGTGCGGGTCGGTCTCGGGATTCCAGACGTCGATATCGATGCCGTTCAAGATCCCGCTGAGCACGCCGGAGCGTTCGCGCAAGAGGCCGCCGAGTCCCATGCCGCCCTCGTCACCCTGAATCTCCCGTGCGTAGGTCGGCGACACCGTTGTGATGCGGTCAGCGAACTGCAAGCCGGCCTTCAGGAAGCTGATCCCGCCAAAATATTCGACGCCGCTGAGGCTGAAGGAGTCCGGCGGCAGGCCGAACGAAGCAAGCATCTCGTAGGCGAACTTGCCTTGATAGGCCATGTTGTGAATGGTCATCACGGTCCCCGGGCGGGGACCGCCGGCATAGTGCAGATAGGCTGGTAGCAATCCCGCCTGCCAGTCGTGCGCATGCACGACGTCAGGTACGAACGAAGGGACGAGGCCGAGGCCGATATCGGCGGCGACGCGCGACAGCGCCGCAAAGCGCACGCCGTTGTCGGGCCAGTCGGTCCCCTCCGCGGTGACGTAAGGGTTGCCCGGCCGCTCGTAGAGATGTGGTGCGTCGAGCACGAAGAGGTCGAGCTCGTCATGTGTACCCGCGAGCAGGCGCGCAGGCCCACCGAAATAATCCGGCCAGCGCCGGATTTCCTCCGTCTTCGGCAAGGCCCGCAAGACGGCCGGATAACCCGGCAGCAGCGTCCGCATCTCGACGTCATGGGCTTTCAATGCGACCGGCAGCGCGCCGGCGACATCGGCAAGGCCGCCGGTCTTGATGATCGGATAGATTTCCGATGCGACCGCGAGAACGCGCGTCAACGCCATGCGTTCAGCCTGTCGATCATCGGCTGGGTAATGAGCGAGACGCCCTGTTCGGTGGTGCGGAACCGTTTTTCGTCGAGCTCCGGATCCTCACCGACGATGAGTCCTTCCGGAATCTCGACGCCACGGTCGATCACGACGTTGCGCAGCTGCGCACCGCGGCCGACATTCACGTAAGGCATGATCACGGCATTCTCGACATTGGCATAGGAGTTGATGCGCACGCCCGTGAACAGCAGCGACCGCCGCAGCGAGGCGCCGGAGATGATGCATCCGCCCGATACGAGCGAGCTCACCGCCTGTCCGCGCCGGCTCTCCTCGTCGTGCACGAACTTGGCGGGAGGCGTGATCTCCGCATAGGACCAGATCGGCCATGAGCGGTCGAACAGATCGAGCTCCGGCACCACGTCGGTGAGATCGATGTTGGCGGCCCAGTAGGCGTCGACGGTGCCGACGTCTCGCCAATAGGCGCGCGGGTCGTCGCCGGACCGGACGCACGAGCTCGAGAACTGGTGCGCCACCGCGCGGCCGTTCTTGACGATATAGGGAATGATGTCCTTGCCGAAATCATGGTTCGAGTTCGGGTCGGCGGCGTCACGCTTCAGCTCCTCGTACAGGAACTTGGCGTCGAAGACGTAGATGCCCATGCTGGCGAGCGACATGTCGGGCTTGCCGGGCATCGGCGGCGGGTCTTTCGGCTTCTCGAGGAAGGACTGGATGATGCCGTTTTCGTCGATATGCATGATGCCGAAGCCGCTGGATTCCGCGCGTGGCATTTCGAGGCAGCCGACGGTGACGTCGGCGCGACTGTCGACGTGCTGCCGCAGCATCACCTCGTAATCCATCTTGTAGATGTGATCGCCGGCGAGCACCACGATGAAGCGTGCGCCGTGCGACTCGATGATGTCGATGTTCTGGTAGACGGCATCGGCCGTGCCGACATACCACATCGTCTCCGAGACGCGCTGGCTCGCCGGCAGGATGTCGAAGCTCTCGTTGCGCTCGGGCCGGAAGAAGTTCCAGCCCATCTGAAGATGCCGGATCAGGCTGTGGGCCTTGTATTGGGTGGCGACCGCGATGCGGCGGATGCCGGAGTTCACGGCGTTCGACAGCGCGAAGTCGATGATGCGGGATTTGCCGCCGAAATAGACCGCCGGCTTGGCACGCCGGTCGGTCAGTTCGAGAAGACGGCTTCCTCGTCCGCCGGCGAGAACGAAGGCCAGGGCCTGGCGCGCGAGTGGCTCATTTCCAACACGGTTCATTCTGTCCTCCCGGGGGCCCCGTTTTTATCGCCCCGAAATTTCCCTCGCGGGAAGCCGGTGGCGCCTGCATCGAAGCAGAATTCTAGCGGCACGGATAACAATTCGGAAAGTGCCCTGTTGGTTGCCATAGGTCGTGGCCGCCCTGCGGCTCGGCTTTTTCGCTTGCCAAGTCTTCCCGATCGACCCGAAAGGGTGGTAGGTTGCGGGGTATTTCAGATCGCTTTCATATTTTTTGGATTTATACGATGCCCTGCGCCAACGAGATGTTTGGCCTGCTGCGACTGCTTTCAGTTGGGCTGGCTTACCTGACCGGCACCCCGGATCACCCCGTACAGCAACGCGATCTCGCCGAGGCCTGGCAGGTCCTCTCGCCCTGCGCGGAGACCGCCTCCTTCGACGGGGCGTGGGCCCTGTCATTGAAGGAGAACGGCACCGCCATCGCCAGGAGCGATCGCCATGCGCAGCTGCTGCAGGGCCGCTGGGAGATCGTCGATGCGGGGACGCACAGCTATCGCATCGACGTGCTCGCCTTCGGCAATGATTTCGTCGTGGTCCCGACGGCGGCTGGCTGCCTGCTCGGCTCGGGCACGCTCAGAAACGTCGATCTGCACCAGAGCTGGTTTACGCATGGCAGCCGCGAGGCGGGCGATCTCGTGGCATCGGCGACCGATCCGGGCGTGAGGACGAAGTAGCCGCTTCGAGCGCGCTTGCCGGCGTTGGTCCTGCGGCATTTCAGCGCTCGATGCAGAGCTGGGACGATCCGTGCCGGCTTTCTGGGATTTGAGGCGGTCGGGATCGACGACGCGCCGGGATGCCTTGTGCGGTGCACGCAAACGGATGCTTTGATTCAGCGCAAAGATGCCGGATCATGCGGCGTGCGACCCTTTTGCCAAACGAAATGTCAGACAGGGAGCAAGGTGATGAGTATCTGGAAAACGGCAATAGCCTGTTCGCTCGCCGGTGCTGTCATGGCCGGCCAGGTGCAGCAGGCCACGGCAGCGCCAATGCCAACCAATGTGGCGACGATGAAGGCCATGGTCTCCGACGACGTCACGCAAGTGTACTGGCGCGGCGGATGGGGCTGGCGCGGCGGCGGCGGATGGGGTTGGGGCTTGGGAGGGCTTGCTGCCGGCGCAATCATCGGCGGCGCCATCGCAAGCAGCGCGCCTTACGGCTACTATGGCGATCCGTATTACGGCAGCCCCTATGGCTACGGCGGTGGCTACGCGCCAGCCTATTACGGTGGCTACGCCTATTCGCCCTACTATTCCTATCCCCGCTACTACCGCCCGTATCGACCGTATTACGGCAACAGCTATGGCTACTACCGGCCCTACCGCGCCTGGCACCGCCCCTACTATCGCGGATATTGGTGATCGCGAGAGGGCAGCTCCGACGGGGCGGCCCGACCGAGGCTCGGCGCTCGGGCTGTCTCGCGCGAGCGGGTAACGGCGGCGCTATCCGTCGCTGATCATGGCAGACGCGCGATGATCGCAAGGCCGGCGTCGATGACGATCGGCTCCGACGACGAGAAATAGACGGCGGCAAGCACGCAGACGATCGCGTAGACGAATACGAACCAGCCTTCGCAATTGCGGGTTGAAAAAATACCTCTGCGGTATGGAAGTGGCATGGTCAACTCCCTGCCAAAATATGGGCATCGACTGCCCTGATCGAAAAAGACAGCGTGATGAAATGCTTTCTGGTGATGTCCACGACATCGCCAGGCGCGACGCTAAGGCGAAGAACCGCCTGGAGTCCTTAAGCTGTCCTTACATTTGACTGAGCTTTCTCTTAAGCTCGGACAACATCCGGAGGTCGCGGCCGTGCGGACAGACGAGCTCGCCTTTGGTCAGTTTCGGCTCGACCGCGCCAATGCGCTGCTGTGGCGCGGACCGGAGCGCGTCGTGCTGGCGCCGAAGCCCTTCGAGGTCCTGTGCTGCCTCATCGACCGTCCGGGCGAGCTCGTCACGAAGGAAGAGCTGCTCGACGCGGTCTGGTCGGATCTGCATGTCAGCGAGTCGAGTCTCGCGGTCGCCATGAATGCGCTGCGTGCGGCTCTTGGTGACGACAGGCAGTCGCCCAGCTACATCGAGACGGTCACGCGACGCGGCTACCGCTTCATCGCCCCCGTCACCACCACGGCATCGTCGGCCGCCGAGCCGGAGGAGCCGTCCGAGGACGTCATCGACCGCAGGCGGCAATGGCGTGTCGGACGCACGACGGCGCTCGAGACACTCGACACCGCGCTACAGAAGGTTCGCGCCGGGCAGCGTCAGGTCGTATTCATCACCGGCGAAGCCGGAATAGGCAAGACGACGCTCGTTCAGATGGCTCTCGATCGCATGGCGGGCGAGAGACCCGGTGTGCTGCATTGCGGTTGCAACGAATTGTTCGGCACCCATGAGGCTTTCCTGCCGCTGATTGAAGCCCTCAACGAGCGATGCCGCGGCGAGGGAGACGCCGCAATGCTCGCCGCCATTCGCGAGCACGCGCCGACGTGGCTCGCCCAGATGCCGGGTTTCTTGGGTGAAGGCGATCGCGTCGCCTTCCAGCAGGAGGTTTTTGGCGCGACGCGGGAACGCATGCTGCGCGAGTTCGCCGATCTTTTGGAGAGCATCGCCGCGAAGCGGCCCTGGATCATCATCCTGGAAGACCTGCACTGGAGCGACTTTGCCACCGTGGATGTTCTGTCGCGCCTGGCGCGGCGGGACCGGAAGGCTGCGATCCTCGTTCTCGCCACCTACCGGCCAATGGAAGTCGCCGTCGGCGGACATCCGGTCAAGACCGTCCACCAGGATCTCCAGATCCACGGACATGCAACCGAGCTCGCGCTCGATCGGCTGTCGGGCAGCGACGTCGAGCGCTACCTCGCCCTGCGCTTCAACTCGGCCGAACTCGCCGGCGAGCTGGTTGAGCGCATCTTCGCGCGGACCGAGGGGCAGCCCTTGTTCGTGACATCGCTCCTCGATCATCTCGTTGCCCAGGGCGTGCTCGTCGAGAATAGCGACGGATGGCGACTGGAGCGTGAGGAGGCGGCCTCGCATGACAGCATGCCGCGCGATTTGCAGGGCATGATCGCGCGGCAGATCGACCATCTCACGGCCGAGGAGCGCAGCCTGCTCGAGGTCGCGAGCGCGGCAGGGGCCGAGTTCTCGGCGCTGCACATTGCGGGCGCGCTCGATCGAAGCGTGCTGGACGTGGAGCAGATGTGCGAAGAGCTGGCGCGTGCCGGCCGCATCATCCTCGTGGCCGGCTCGATTGAATGGCCGAGCGGAGAGGTCTCGGGCCGCTACGCGTTCCAGCACGCATTGTACCAGGAGATGCTGTACCAGCGGCTGGCGCCGGCCCGACGCGTGAATACCCACGTGCGGCTCGGTGTCAGTCTCGAGCGCGGCTATGGATCGCAAGTGGCGGAGGTCGCCTCGGTGCTCGCGCGTCACTTCGAGCTCGGGCGCGATTTTCCGAAGGCGACGCGCTATCTCGCCATGGCGGCCGAGGGTTCGGCGCGACGCTTCAGCACGCGCGAGGCTGCGAACTACCTCACGCGTGCCCTGGATCTCGTGCCGCATCTGCCGACGGACGTGCAGGTGCCGACGCGCCTGAAGCTGCTGCTGCAGCGCGCCTGGGCCTGGCGAGCCGGCGGCGACTTCCTGAACTCGCTGCAGGATCTCAGCGCGATCGTGGCCCATGCAGCTGAGAACGGCCTCGTTCGGGAGGAGGTGAACGCGCTAGTCGATCTCAGCAGGTTCTGCCTCTACATCGATCGGCGACGATGTCTGCCCTTCGCCGAGCAGGCACTGGCGAAGAGCCGGGCGATCGATGACGCTGCATTCGCTGCCCTGGTTAGGGGCAACGTCGCCAATCTGAAGTTGATGCTGAGCGGCTGGAGCCGCGAAGACGCCGAGTTCTCGGAGCAGGCGTCGGCACTGATCTCGGAAACGCAGGACCTCAGCATGCGGCTGCGGCGCTGCTCCATGGAAATGGTGCTCGAGTTCCTGAGGTCGAACTATCCGGCCTGCATTGATGCGACGAGCAGGGGCAAGCGGCTCGCGCGCATGCTCGGCGACGTCTACCTCTTCGTGCTCTATGAGTCCGTCGAAGCGTTCGCCTCGCTTTATATGGGCGAATGGGGGACGCTGCGGCAGAGCGTTCGCTCTGCGCTTGCCATCGCGGAGCGGAACGCGAATCCGCAGGCGCGCGCCTTGTGTCAGCTCACGATCGGGTGGCTCCACGCCGCGGCGCAGGACCATGAGACCGCGGCGCGGAATGCGGAGGAAGTCACCGGCCCGATGCTCGAGGCAAACCCGTTCACCTTCTTCCTGGGCAGGAATTTATTGGTGCGTGCCCATCTCGGGATGCGCAACCTCACCTTGGCGCGGCAGCATCTCGATGCCGTCGAGCGGCGGATGGCGGTCGACGGCGTGCCGATCGAGTCGCTGGTCATGCCGCAGTACCTGCTGAACTGCTGCGAGTACTGGATCGAGGCAGACGACCTCGACCAGGCAAGGGCGGCAGCCAGCCGGTTTCACGAGGTGACGAGCGCGGCGCCCGATCGGCCGTTCCTCGCGCTGTGTCAGGAGGTGATGGGGAGAATTGCCCTGCTGAGTGGCGATGCGGAGATCGCCAGACGGCACTTGTCCGAGGCCGTCTCGACCGTTCGCCATGCCGGGCTGCCCTACGCGGCTTGGCGAGTCTACGCCTCGCTCGCGGAGTTTTACGCAAGCCGTGGAGAGGCACGGAAGGCAGCGAACTGGAGAGGTCGCTCGACCAAGGTCGTGAATTCGCTTGCGTGCTCGCTCGCGCCAGACGATCCGCTGCGCTCGCTGTCATTCTTCGCCCGCGCCGAGATTGCCAGTACGGCGGACAGTTGCCGCCGCCAGGCTGACGTCAATCGGGAAACTCGCTGATATCTTGCGGTTCTCTGGGCGGCGGGATCGGTCCGTTCTGCTTATGCCGGCGCTCGCGAGACGCGCGATAGGCATCCCTGCGTAGCCGCATGATCGAGCCGAGCGGCTGATGATCGGCCAGGCAACGCCAGGGATCGAACGACAGGACGTCGTTGGCGTAGTCGCGGCGAGTAGCGCTGTTGGTGGCCTGCGAAGGGAGGGTGATCTTGCCCAGCGGTTGCGGTACCGCGACACCCTCTGGCCAGTCGATCGAAGAATCCTCGACCGGCGTGCGTGTCAGGTCGGTGCAGAGCTGCGCACGCAGCTCATATTCCGCGAAGTTCTCCCGAAAGAACTCCGTGACCGAGTCCCGCACGATTTCGTCGCCGTCATGGCAGGGCTGACCGGCGAGCTTGCGCACGGCATCCGAGACCGGCACCGCCCGGATCCTCGCGATATAGTCGCCGAAGCGGAGCGTGCCCTCGGTGTGAAAGGTTTCGCCGAGAATGTTGTTGCCGGGGTCGCCAAGCGCCTTCGCAAGCAGTGGAATCGAGACGCCAGTCGCGTTCGAAACCGTGATGGCGATGCGGGAGAAGAAACCCACGATCCTGAATCCGATGTCGGGAGTGTTCAGGTTGCGCTCGACGTTGCGCTGGGCTGCCAAATAAGCCTTGGCATCGGCCATGTAGCTCGGGTGATTGACGAGAAGGAAATCCTGGTTGGTCGAAGTGTCATCCACCAGCGCCTTGTCGCCGGACACGCCAAGCACCTTGATCGCCATGCCGCGGGGCGCGCGAACGCGATCGCTCTTGAGCCCGAAAGCGGTGGAGAGGCGTACGATGATCGGATAACGGGCGGGCTTTGCGAACAGGCCCTGGCGCAAATGCGCTGGCAGATTGTCGTACACGGTCAATTCGCCGCGCAGGAAGCCGACGCCTTTGGCATGCTGCTGGCGAATGCCGTGGTGAAATCGCTTGAAGGTGGCGTCGCTGGTCCGCTCGATCGAGGCGACGATGTCCCGGACGGCGTCGGCCTCTTCGGGACTCGGTTGCTCGACAGAGGGGTCGTAGCGAAGATATTGATCGGCTGCCATGGCGCTGATCTCCAGCCCGCGGGGTCTCCTGCCTCTTGCGAACGTGGCGACCGCCGGGCGAATTCCATTGTAAGCGCGTGCCTGCCGCGCGAGCAACCGGAACACGAATTCCGGTTGCTCTGACGCCCCCTTCCGTCGCGGCTTGCAGTCGCGGCTATTGCGCGACGCGCTGCGATGCGACGCGGTTCTCCTGGTGAACCTCGCTGCGGCGCTCAGGCGTCGTGCACACCTTGTCGCCGTAATACGCCTCGCGCCAGACATATCCCGACTGGCATGTGTCGCTGCCGGGTAGATGCCGGCTGGCGGCCCTTGCGTTCTCGCTTGCGACGACGCTCCTTGACTCCGGCGTGACGCAGACGAGGTCGCTCGGAACGGCGACCCGCCATACATAGCCCGAGGCGCATTCCATCGCCGCCATGGCAGGGCTGGTCGAGGAGATGCAGGTCGTCAGGAAAGCATAGAGGGCGGCGATCCGGTAGCGGTTCCAGACAGTGTTGTTGTCCGAATGCGAGGGAGAAGGTGTGGGTGATGAAATGGTCATGGATCAAATCCTCCTGAAATACGGCGCCACGCGGCCTCCGATTGATGCGGAGGAGGCATGGACGTCACCGGAGGTGATGCTAGGGCCGAGGCAGCCCGCGAGTCCTTAAGCGGGCCTTATCTTCTTCTCATCTTTTTCTTAAGCGTAGCCGCTCTCACAGTGAGAACCAGACCATCGCCGCCATGCAGGCGAGGTGCGCCAGCACGATCGCCGCGAGGTGAAGCGGTCCGGCCTTGAAGAACGGACCGCTCATCTCCGGGCTCCTCAGTTCGATCCTGCCGCGGCCGCCGTGAAGCTGCGGTCGACGGCCTGGCTGACGTCGAGCTTCTTCGGCAGGATGCCGTAACGGGTGGCGCGGTCGGAGGCCTCCTGCACCTCCTTGACCACGTTCTCGTCAATCACGATCGGGCTGGTGCGCTGCGCGGTGTAGGCGCTGAGCAGCACGTCCTCCGGCAATTTGGTCAGCTCGGCAGTGTTCTTCGCATACTCACTGATGTGATCGAGCGACCATAGTCGCGCCTTGCTGAGGCGCTGCAAGAAATCCTGCACGGCGGCGCGCTTGCTGGCGATGGCACTGTCGGAGGCGACGATGAAGGTGATGGTCGGTGTCAATCCTTCGCCGTCGGCGATCACGCGCGCCTTGTCCTTCAGTGTCGCGAACGAGATGTACGGCTCCCATACCGCCCACGCATCCACCGAGCCTGCGACGAGCGCGATCTTGGCGTCGACCGGGCCGAGCGGCGCAAAGGTCGCGTCGTCGAGCTTGATCTGCGCCTTCTCGAGCGTCGCATCGATCAGGAACTGGCCCCAGCCGCCGCGCGTGCCGGCGAGGCGCTTGCCTTTGAGGTCGGCGGCCGACCTGATCGGTGAATCCTGCCGCACGAGGATGGCCTGCGTCTTCGCGTCCGATTTGGTGCCGCCGATCGCCTTGATCGGCGCGCCCGCGGCATAGACCGAGAGAAAGGAGAGATCGCCGGTGTAGCCGACGTCGAGCGCGCCGGCGTTGAGCGCTTCGAGAATTGGTGCCGCCGCGGGAAATTCCGACCATTCGATTCTGTAGGGCAGATCCTTGGCGTAGCCGGAGATGTCGAGCAGCGAGCGATTGCCGCCCTTCTGATCGCCGACACGCAGCACGACCGTGTCGGCCGCGAACGATGCGGCAGCCGTCGAGAGGGTAATGGCGGCGGCGATCAGCGATGCTGCAAGCCTGCGCGTGAGGGAGTGATCGCGGGAGTCGGAGTTGATGCTCATAAGATGCTTCTTGTTCTTCCTGGCTCACATGGCGTGAGCGACGATGCAGTGGGATGATCAAGTCTATGAGCGGAGAGGCCGCAGTCAATGAAACGGCCAACCGAATTGCACGCACTCGCCAGAAGGACCTTTCATTGAACGGGTGCTCACGAGAAGGCGATGTGCGCGACGGCAGATATGCGTGAAGATTGTGCAGGCGATGGGTAGCCAGAGCGGTGCGTGATTACAAGCAGATCGCACCGAACTCGAAGAAAACGTTTCGTCGTCGATGCGTGCGTCGGTGGAGAGAATGACTGTGCTGCTCGCAACATTCGAAATTCCATTTCATTGACGATGCGGCCAACTCGCCGCATCATTTGCGCATCGCAGTGAAGAGGCGAGGGATCGCCTCGAGAAATTTTTTCTCCTAACGCAGCTCCGCACGGAACATGCGCAACGTGATGCGTTGCGTGGGGACGGAGCTTTGGGGCAATGAGGGGCCGAAGCAAATGGATAGCAACGAGAACAAGCGCGGCGGATCGGGTCTTGATCGGCGCCATTTGCTCCAGGCGGGTTTCGCTGCGGCCTTCGCGGCGCCACTCGGGGCCATCGGTGCGCAGGCCTTTGCGCCGCGCGCGATCACGCCGGCGATCGATTTCAACGAGTTCCCGCTGTGCCAGACGTCCTCCGATGCACCGGCGCTCACCGGGGCGCCGCGCAAGCTCAAACTGTCGTGGAATGCGGGCGCCGTTTGCCTCGCGCCGGTCCCCGTGGCGATCGAGCACGGCTTCTTCCAGAAACAGAATCTCGACGTCGAGCTCGTCAACTATTCCGGCTCGACCGATCAGCTCCTGGAGGCGATCGCGACCGGCAAGAGCGACGCCGGTCTAGGCATGGCGCTGCGCTGGCTGAAGCCGCTGGAGCAGGGCTTTGACGTCAAGATCGCGGCCGGCACCCATGGCGGCTGCATGCGCGTGCTGTCGCGCGCGAATTCCGGCGTTGACAAGCTTGCGGATCTCAAGGGCAAGATCGTTGCCGTGGGTGATCTCGGCGGCCCCGACAAGAATTTCTTCTCGATCCAGCTCGCAAAGCTCGGTATCGATCCGACCAAGGACGTCGACTGGCGCGCCTATCCCGGTAACCTGCTGGATGTTGCGGTCCAGAAGGGTGAGGTGCAGGCTTTCCTGTCATCCGATCCGCTCGGCTATCTCTGGCTCAAGGACGGTCAGTACAAGGAAGTCGCCTCCAATCTCGACGGCGAATATCGCGACAAGAGCTGCTGCATCTTGGGCTTGCGTGGCAGCCTGGTGCGCGACGAGCCGCAGGTCGCTCGTGCAATCACGCAGGCGCTGTTGGATGCAGCGATGTTCTCGTCGCAGAATCCGGAAAGGGCCGCAAAGT
This sequence comes from Bradyrhizobium sp. UFLA05-108, assembly GCF_059803455.1. Lineage (NCBI taxonomy): Bacteria > Pseudomonadati > Pseudomonadota > Alphaproteobacteria > Hyphomicrobiales > Nitrobacteraceae > Bradyrhizobium > Bradyrhizobium sp. UFLA05-108. The sequence goes on from NZ_JBANAZ010000017.1 coordinate 12,352, forward strand.
CGTTCCAGCCGTATGCGCCGAAGGCTGCGACGCTCGCCGACATCGAAGGCATGGTGCGCTACCACACCCATCATCACCATCCCGTCGGCGAGGCGCTCAAGCGTGAGCTCAAGGCCTATGCGGACGACCTGAAGAGCGTGCAGGTCTTCAAGCAGAGCACCGACACCGCCAAATTCGCGGAGCGCATCTATGTCGACGTATTCGCTGTCTGACGGCGTTGCCTCCGGCGCGCCGCGCGGGGTCGCGCTTTCCGGCTGGTTGAAGGAAACCGGCCCCGGCGTCGCGGCGAGCCTCGCCTGGATCGCCTTCGGCCTGTCCTGCCTGTGGTGGGAGGATGTCGGCGACTGGTCGCGCACGCATTCGCTCGGCATCGCCGCCTTCATCATTGCCGCCTTCGCCCTGTTCGGAACGGTCGGCGTCGACTATCTCGGCCCGGCTGGAAGTGCCTTGCGCAAGCGTGCGCCGTGGCTGCTGGCATTGGGCCTGTTCCTGTCGGTGTGGGAGGTTGCCACTGCAAAATTCGCCTGGTTGCCGTTGCCGTTCTTCCCGCCGCCGCAGGCGATCATCGAGGTCTATACCGACGATCTGCCGAAGCTGCTCGACAGTGTCATCGCCTCGGTCAAGCTGCTGACCGGCGGCTATCTGATCGGCGCGACGATCGGCTTCCTGACCGGAGTCTCGATCGGCTGGTCCCGCTCGGTCGGTTATTGGGTGCATCCTGTGCTGCGGTTCATTGGTCCGGTACCGGCGACCGCGTGGTTGCCAATCGCCTTCTTCACCTTTCCGTCGAGCTGGAGCGCCTCGACCTTCTTGATCGCGCTTGCGACCGGCTTTCCCGTGACGGTCCTGACCTGGTCGGGCGTCGCAAGCGTCAGCAGCGCCTATTACGACGTCGCACGTACGTTAGGTGCCAAGCCGTCGTTCCTGGTGCTGAAGGTCGCAATCCCGGCGGCGCTGCCACACGTCTTCGTCGGCCTGTTCATGGGGCTCGGCGCATCGTTCGCCGTGGTGGTCACGGCCGAGATGATCGGCGTCAAGGCGGGGCTCGGCTGGTACCTGCAATGGGCGCAGGGCTGGGCCGCCTACGCCAACATGTATGCGGCGCTGATCGTGATGTCGCTGCTCTGCTCCGGCGCGATTACGCTATTGTTCGCGATCCGCGATCGCTTTCTGGTGTGGCAGAAGGGGACCGTGAAATGGTAGCGACGGCCGAAGTCATCACTTATCCCGCCGCCGGTGCCGCGCTCGACATAGAGCAGGTGAGCCACGCCTTTGACATCGACGGCACCGAGCTTCCGGTGCTCACGGATGTCAGCATCGCAGTCGAGCCAGGCGAGTTCGTCGCGCTGCTGGGTCCGTCCGGCTGCGGCAAGTCCACGTTGCTGCGGCTGGTCGCGGGCCTCGAGAAACCGCGGGCAGGCGCCTTGCGCGAGGATGAGACCCGCATTACGCACCCGCATCCCTCGCGCGTGGTCGTGTTCCAGGATCCGACACTGTTTCCCTGGCGCACGGTCTGGGACAACGTTGCGCTCGGCCTCGAAGCGCAGGGCATTCTGAAGAGCCAGCGTTCGCGCGTCGATGCCGCACTCGATCTCGTCGGGCTGTCGGAGTTTCGCAACGCCTATCCGCATCAGCTCTCCGGCGGCATGGCGCAGCGCGTAGCGCTCGCGCGTGCGCTCGTCAACGATCCAAAAATCCTGATCCTCGACGAGCCGCTCGGCAAGCTCGACTCGCTCACCCGCATCACCATGCAGGCCGAGCTCGTCTCCCTGTGGCAGCGCAAGGGCTTTACGACGCTCCTTGTGACGCACGATGCGGAAGAGGCGCTGTTCCTCGCCAACCGCGTCATCGTGTTCAGCGAGCGTCCGGCGCGCGTCAAGGCCGACATCCGCGTCGACCGGCCCTATCCGCGCCACCGCGGCGATCCCTATCTCGCGGAGCTGCGCCGCCAGATCCTCGGCCTGCTGGGGCTCGACGCCACATGGTGACACCGCAGGGCAACTCGGCCGCAAAAGGCCGCGCGGCGCAAGGCGAGCCGGACTGCATCGAGCGTGCGCAGGGCCTCGCCGCGGTCTTCGCCGGTCGTGCCGCCGAGCACGACCGCGCGGCCAGCTTTCCCTTCGAGAATTTCAAGGAGTTGTCAGAAGCCGGCCTGTTGTCACTGACGGTGCCTGCCGCGCTCGGCGGTGCCGGTGCAGGCGTGCGCTTTGCGACGCGGATCGTCGGCATCATCGCCCAGGCAGATCCGTCCACCGCGCTGGTGCTCTCGATGCACAGCATCAACCATCTGGTGATGGCGCGCAGCCCGACCTGGCCAGGCCGCCTGTCGCGCAAGCTCGCCCGCGAGACGGTGGAGGGCGTAGCGCTGGTCAACGCGCTGCGCGTCGAGCCGGAGCTCGGCTCGCCCGCGCGCGGCGGCCTGCCTGCCACGATCGCGCGACGGACCGAGACCGGCTGGCGCCTGTCCGGACACAAGATCTATTCGACCGGCGCGCCGATCCTGAAATGGTACCTGGTCTGGGCGAGGACCGACGAGGCGGAGCCGCGCGTCGGGCAATTCCTGGTGCCGGCAGGCCTGCCGGGCACGCGCATCGTCGAGACCTGGGACCATCACGGGCTACGCGCCAGCGGCAGCCACGACGTCATCTTCGACGACGTCGTATTCCCGCTCGATTACGAGGTTGATGTCCGCAGACCTGCGGACTGGCGTGGGCTCGATGCCACGCAGGCCACCACCCATACCGTCTTCATTGCCGCGATCTATGACGGCGTCGCGCGCGCCGCGCGCGACTGGCTGATCGACTTTCTGAAGACGCGTGTGCCCTCCAGCCTCGGTGCGCCGCTTGCGACGCTGGCGCGCGCCCAGGAGGTCCTCGGCGCCATCGAAGCCCGGCTCGCCGTCAATGCCCGGCTGATCAATTCGTTCGCCGGCGACTTCGATGACGGTGTCGAGCTGTCGGCATCGGAGTCCAACGCGATCAAGCTCACCGTGACCAACAATGCGGTCGCGGTGGTCGAGGATGCGCTCTCACTCACCGGCAATCACGGGCTTAGCCGCACCAACCCGCTGGAGCGGCACTATCGCGACGTGCTGTGCGGCCGCGTGCACACGCCGCAGGACGATTCGACGCGCATTGGCCTTGGCCGTGCCGCGCTGGGACTTTGAAAATCACACAGGAGACGAGATCAATGTCGATCGAGTTCATCGGCTTCATCAGCAACAACAATTCGTCCGAGACCGTCGTCCGCGAGGGGCCGGTCCTGAACCCCACCCATATCGAGGCGGTTGCCAAGGCGCACGAAAATGCCGGTTTCGATCGCGCGTTGCTCGCGTTCAATTCGACGAGCCCGGACGCCCTTCAGGTGGCCCAGCACGTGCTGAACGTCACCAATCGCCTCAATGTACTGATCGCGCAGCGTCCCGGCTTCACCGCGCCGACGCTGCTGGCGCGCCAGTTCGCGGTGCTCGATCAGCTCTCGCGCGGCCGCGTCGCGCTGCACGTCATCACCGGCGGCAATGCCACCGAGCTGCGGCAGGACGGCAACACGCTCGACGACAAGGACGAGCGTTACGCCCGCACCAGCGAATTCCTGGACATCGTGAGGCTGGAATGGACCAGTGACAAGCCCTTCACCTACAAGGGCAGGCACTACCAGGTCGAAAACGGATTTGCGCAGGTGAAGCCGTACAATCCGGGCGGAATTCGCATCTATTTCGGCGGCGCTTCCGATGCCGCCGTCGACGTCGCGGGCAAGCACGCCGACACCTTCGCGCTGTGGGGCGAATCCTATGCGCAGGTGCGTGACGTCACCTCACGCGTCCACAACGCGGCGGTAAGGCACGGCCGGCCGACGCCGCGCTTCAGCCTCTCCGTCCGGCCGATCATCGCCCTGACCGAAAAGCAGGCTTGGGAAAAGGCGGAAGCGATTCTGGCGCGTGCGAGCGAGCTTCAGGACAAGACCGGTTACCGCAAGCCGGCCGACGGTCATGCTACCGCCGGTGCACGGCGCCTGCTCGCGCTCGCCGACCAGGGCAGCCGCATCGACAAGCGTCTGTGGACCGAGATCGCAAAGCTGACGGGCGCCAACAGCAACACCACAGCGCTGGTCGGTACGCCCGAGCAGGTCGCCGAAGCCTTCGGCGACTACTACGACCTCGGCATTTCGCACTTCCTGATCCGCGGCTTCGATCCGCTGATCGATGCCATCGAATACGGCCGCGAACTGATCCCGCTTACGCGTGAGCTCATCGCCAAGCGTCAGGTCGCCCGCGGCGAGGCGGCGGAATGATCAGGCTGATGCTCGCCGGCGCGCTGCTGTTCGGTTCGTTCGACCTCGCAGCAGCGCAAACAACCTTGCGCGTCGGTGACCAGAAGGGCAATGCGCGGGCCGTGATGGAAGCGGCAGGCCAGCTCAACGATGTCCCGTACAAGATCGAGTGGAAGGAGTTTCCGGCGGCGGCGCCGCTGCTCGAGGCGCTGAGCGCCGGCGCGATCGAGACCGGGCTTGTCGGCGATGCGCCCTTCACCTTCGCGGCAGCCTCCGGCGCGCCGGTGAAGGCGATCGCGGCGAACCGGCAGACCGGCGAGAGCCTTGCAATCCTCGTGCCCGAGAACTCGCCGATCAAGAGCTTTGACGATCTGCGTGGCAAGAAGATCGCAACCGGCCGTGGCTCGATCGGCCATCAGCTCATCCTGGCGGCGTTGGAGAAGCGCGGCTGGAGCGCAACCGACGTGCAGATCACGTTCCTCGCGCCGTCGGATGCGAAGATCGCCTACACGCAAGGCTCAGTCGATGCATGGTCGACCTGGGAGCCCTATATCAGCCAGGAGGAGGTGCTGTTCAAGTCGCGTCATGTCATCACTTCCGAAGGCCTGACGCCAGGCCTCAGCTTCCAGGTCGCGCGGCCCGAGGCAATCCGCGACAAGCGGGCCGAGCTGACGGATTTCATCCGTCGACTCACCGCCGCGCGCGCCTGGTCGATCAACAACGTGAACAGCTATGCCGAGACCTGGGGCAAACTGATGAACATCCCGACCGCGGTGCCGCTCAACTGGCTCTCGCGCGCAAAAATCCGCGTCACGCCGATCGACGACAGCATGGTCACGGATGAGCAGGGCACGATCGATCTCTATTTCCGCTGGGGCCTGATCAAGCAGAAGCTCGACGCGGCGGAGATCGTCGATCGCAGCTTCTCGGACGCGATCGCGAAAGCGGGATTGTAGGCTGTTTCTCGTGTCCCGGACGCGGTGCAGCGCGCAGCGCTGCGCCGCAGAGCCGGGACCCACGCCGCACGGAGCGCTCTCGGCAACATGGGCCCCGGCTGAGCAGCGCGCCACTGCGTGATGCGCTGCATCCGGGGTACGAGACGTCACAAATACTCAAGCATTCGTGAGGTGAGAACGAGGTTTCCGTCTCGGCTGCCATTGTCGAAATATTCCTTCTGCGTTCTGCATTCCCGGTAACAGCTGCATTGCTATTTGCTCCGTGCCCCTTGCCGCACGATAGCTCCCATCAAAAATCAACCAGACGACCACATCGGGAGACCGGCCATGGGCCTGCAAGAAACAAAAATCGAATCGCTTCCCTTCGTCACAGCCGAGCTCAACTATCTCGCGCCCACATCCGGCAAACCCCGCACCTACGCGTTTGATCCGCCTCCTGGCGAGCCTAAAACCACCTCACTGCCTGAGCCGCATCAGGTTCCGATCTTCGACGGGCGTCTGATCGCGGACAACTTCTCGCTCGACCGCGAAGGCTTTGCGCTGGTGCGGCATCCGACGCGCGTGAAGGATTTTTACAACGACGAAGAGGTGAGGACGATCTACTATCCCGCCGTCGAAGCTTTTCTCCGCGCGACGCTGAAGGCCGATCGCGTCGTCATCTTCGATCACACCGTGCGCAAGCGTATCGATGGCGCCGCCGATATCCGCGGTGCAGGTCCGCGCCAGCCCGCAACGCGCGTCCATGTCGACCAGACCATCACCTCGGGCGCCAACCGTGTGCGCGAGCATCTGCCGGAAGAGGCCGAGGAGCTTCTCAAGGGCCGCGTGCAGGTCATCAATCTCTGGCGGCCGATCCGTGGTCCCTTGCGCGATTCTCCGCTCGCAATGGCCGACGGCACGACCGTTGCGCCCGACGATCTCGTCGCCTCCGACCTGATCTATCCCAACCGCCGCGGTGAAACCTATTCGGTGAAGTACAATCCGAACCATCGCTGGTTCTATTTCCCGGAGATGACGCCAGACGAAGCGCTGCTCTTGAAGTGCTATGATTCCGAGACCAACGGCCGAACCCGCTTCGGGCCGCACACCGCCTTCGTCGATCCGACCACGCCGGCCGATGCGCCCCCGCGCGAAAGCATCGAGCTGCGCACGCTGGTTTTTCACAAAATGTAACAATGTGTGATGACACTGTCGGTCTTGCACCGGCAGTAGTCCTGGAACTTCAGGGAACAGATTCACGTTTGCAGCGCCGGGCAGGGCCAACCCGGAGGGGTGCCGTGCGAGCGCTGACGATTTTATTGTTCTGTCTTGCTACCTTTTCTCTAGCGCATGCCGAAAACGGACTTGCCTCATATTACGGATACGGAAAAGCCGCCAGGAACGGCGAGTTGACCTGTGCCCACCGGACGCGGCCGTTCGGCAGCATGCTCACGGTGTCCTATGGCGCGCGCTCTATCCAATGCCGCGTCAACGATCGCGGTCCGTTCATCCGTGGCCGCATCGTCGATCTCTCCGTCCCTGCCGCTCGCGCGCTCGGTATGATGAGCGCAGGTGTGGTGCGGGTCTCAGTGCAATAGGCATACGTCTGCCCACAAGCTCGCTATAATGCCGCCCAAACACATGCCGAGGGGGGGGCGCAATGGCGAAGATCAGGGTGGGGCTCGTAGGCTGCGGCTTCGTGTCGGAGCTGCACATGTATGCGTTGCGGCGCGTCTATGGCGTGGATGTCGAGGTTGTGGCTGTTGCCGCGCGCGGTGACCACGTCGTCGAATTCGCCCGCCGTCACCAGATTCCGCGCAGCTATCGCCGCTTCTCCGACCTGATTGCAGATGCCGATATCGACGTCGTCGACATCTGCACGCCGCCCAATCTGCACGCGACGATGATCGTTGCGGCCATGCAAGCCGGCAAGCATGTGATCTGCGAAAAACCCTTTGCCGGCTATTTCGGCCGCGAGGGCGACAGGCCGCCGATCGGGAAGCACGTGCCGAAGGCATTGATGTACGAGCGCGTGCTGGAGGAGATGGAGGCCACGCGCGACGCGATACAGCAAACCGGCAAGCTCTTCATGTATGCCGAGGACTGGGTCTACGCGCCGGCGGTGACCAAGATCGCGGAGATCATCAGGGCGACGAAGGACAAGATCCTGTTCATGAAAGGCGAGGAGAGCCATTCCGGCTCGCATGCCGCGCACGCCGCGCAATGGGCGATGACCGGCGGCGGCTCGCTGATCCGCATGGGCTGCCATCCGCTTTCCGCTGTGCTGTACCTGAAGCAGGTCGAGGCAAAGGCGCGTGGCGAGACGATACGTGTCGCGAGCGTCACCTGCGACGTCGGTAACGTCACCGCCGGTCTCAGGTCGGAGGAGCGCACCTACCTCAAGGCCAATCCGGTCGATGTCGAGGACTGGGGCACGCTCACCATCACCTTCTCCGACGGCACCAAGGCGACGGTGTTTTCCGGCGACATGATCATGGGCGGCGTGCGCAACCTGATCGAGACCTACACCAGCGGCGGCTCGCTGTTCGCCAACATCACGCCGAACACGCATCTGATGAGCTACCAGACCAGCGAGGAGAAGCTCGCCTCCGTCTACATCACCGAAAAGGTCGACCGCAAGACCGGCTGGCAATATGTCTGCCTCGAAGAGGAATGGACGCGCGGCTATTTGCAGGAGATCCAGGACTTCATGGAGTGCGTGGCGACCGGTCGCCAGCCGCTGTCGGATCTCGCGCTCGCCTATGAGACGATCAAGGTGAACTACGCCGGCTACTGGGCGGCGGAGGAGGGCAGGCGGGTGGTGTTGTGATGCTCTGGCGGCGCCGCAATGTCACCTCACCCGGCTTGCGGGGAGCGGTTTGGATCGCATCGAAAGATGCGATCCGGGTGAGGGGGACTCTCCGCGAATCCAACTGTCACCGTCCCCGTGGAGACTCCCCAATCCTCTCCGCAAGCGAGCGAGCGAGTGCAGCGTTGCGGTCAATTCACGATGCCGCGTAGGTCGAACCCTTCGGCAGCGGGAAGACCGGGTCCTGCGTTCTGATGCTCGTCGGCCACACCACCGAGATGTGCTCGCCGGCATTTTGCATCACGACCGGTGTCGAACGCTCGTTCTGGCCGGAGAGCGGCGTGCCCGGCGGAAAGAATTTCACGCCATAGCCCTGGATGGTGCCGCCCGCGGGGATGTCGACGTCGAGCGCGGCCTTGCGGATCGCATCGGGCTCGAAGCTGCCGTATTTTTCCTTCGCCACCGGCAGCACGTTGTTGAGCAGCACCCAGGTCTGGTTGAAACCCATCGAGCAGTGCGGCGGCACGTCGGTCGCGCCGGTCTTCGCCTGATAGCGCGAAACCATGGTCTTGATGAGATCGCCCATGCCGGGGGCGAGCTTCGACGGATCGAGCAACTGCGCGGGCACCGGGTCGATGTTGCAAAAATTGTCGATGTCCGCACCAAACGTCGTGCGCAACTTGTCGAGCTGGCTGTAGCCGGCTCCGGCGCCGAACAGCATCTTGAAGCGCAGCCCGCTCTCGCGCGCCTGGCGCAGGAACAGCGTGATGTCGGGATTGTATCCGGCATGCGAGATCACGTCGGCCTTGGCGCGCTTGATCTTCGTCACGAGCACCGAGAGGTCCGGCGCCGAGGCCGAATAGCCCTCGCGCAGCACCACCGACATCCCGGCTTCCTTGGCATAGGTCTCGTCGGCGGCGGCCACGCCCACTCCATAGGGGCCGTCCTCGTGGATCAGCGCGACCTTGACGTCCTTCGGATCCATGCCGAGCTTGCCTTTTGCATGCTCGGCGAGGAAACCCGCGAAGGCCTGGCCATACTGGTCGGAGTGAATCTGCGCGCGGAAAACGTATTGCAGGTTCTTGTCCTTGAACACGGCGGTCGAGACCGCGGTCGTGATCCAGAGGATCTTCTTCTGCTGCTCGACCTTTGCGGCGAGCGGCACCGCGTGTGCACTTGCATAGACTCCGATGAGGATGTCGACCTTCTCCTGGTCGATCAGGCGTGTGGCCTCGTTGATCGCGACGTCGGGCTTGCTCTGGGAGTCCGCGGCCACAGGGACGATCTTGGTCTTGCCGCCGATCCCGCCCTTCTCGTTGACGAGGTCGATCGCGATCTGTGCCCCGATCGAGGACGCAACCGAGCCGCCCGCCGCAAACGGGCCAGTCAGATCGTAGATCACACCGATGCGCAAAGTTTCAGCTTGTGCTTGGGCGCGTCTCCAATCGAGGCTGAGTGCGGCGGCGGCAGCCGCCGAGGTCTTCAGCAGCGTCCTGCGTGAAGTCGGCATCCTATCCTCCCTTCGAACCGTCGTTTGAGCGGCTTTATGCTTGTTTTTGCCGAGTATTTGGAGGGGATGGTGGAAAGTCAACATGCGCCGCACTAGGCAATTCGGACCTGCCGGCGGTCATGATCGAGATCAAGGTGCCCATTCGCCAGCCCAATTAACAAGGCGCCATGGATGTCGTCCCCTTCGTTGCTGCCACAGTCTCGCTGCTGGCAATTCCTGGCCCGACCAACACGCTGCTCGCCACCTCCGGTGCGTCGGTTGGCTGGTCGCGCTCGCTTCATCTGTTGGTGGCCGAACTCGCGGGTTACCTGCTGGCGATCCTGGCACTGCGCGCGCTGCTGGGCCCGCTGATGATCGCGGTGCCGATGCTCGGCACCATGTTGCGCATCGTGGTCGCGCTCTATCTGATTCATCTTGCCGTGCTGCTGTGGCGTCACGGCACCGATGACAGCGGCGGCCGTGCGCCGGTGACGTTTCAGCGCGTGCTGATCACGACCCTGCTCAATCCCAAGGCGATCATCTTTGCGTCCACCCTGCTGCCGCTCGAGCTCGGCGCTTTTGATCTCATGCCATGGCTCGTCTTGCTGGCGGCCCAGATCGTCACGATCGGCGCGGCCTGGATTGCGCTCGGCGTCTCGCTCGGCCGCGGGTGTGACGGAATCGGGCGTCCTGCTCTCGTCTACAAGCTCAGCGCGATTGTGCAGGTCGTACTCGCCGGGATGATCGGCACGCAATCGCTCGGGTTCGCTTAAGGCCGTCAAGCAGCCCCGCCTGACCAGATCGAGGCGGGTGGACATGGCCGATCAGCAGGCCGACGGCGCCACGTGCATTTTCCCCTGAGTATCATTCTTTTTTGCGCCGCTATCGGTGCGTCCTCACGCGCGCTGCACGAGGCCGCATTGCCTCCCGTTTTTGTGATGGATTTTTGCTGGCTTGTTCGGCGCGAGCCGAGGGCGACGATGGGCCTTCGGCTTGTGCGCATCGCAGATTGCATGCCATCCTAGCCGGGCAAATTGCATGGGAAGCCCAATTCCCAGCATGGCCCGTCGGCCACTTTAAGGGTTGGAAACGCAAAACGCTCAAGGAGAAGGGACATGGAATGGACGCATCGTCTTGCAGGGCTGGCTTGCGCCGGTCTCCTGCTATCCCCGGTCAGTGCTTTGGCAGGTCCCAAGGTCGTGTCCGGTCCGGGCGCCGATCCAGGATGTTTCAAGCCTTGGTCCAGCCAGACCAAGTTCTTCCAGTGGGATAAGAAGCCGGGGCCCTACAAGATCGCCCTCGTCAACGGCTTCGTCGGCAACACCTGGCGCATCCAGATGGTGAAGACGGCGAAGGCTTTTGCCGAACAGCCCGGCATCAAGGAGAACATCAAGGAATTCAAGGTGGTCTCGACCGGCACCGATGTTGCAGCGCAACTCGGCGCGATGGAGGACTTCATCAATCAGGGCTTTGACGGCATCGTCACCATCGCGGTGGCGCCCGACGGCTTCGACCGCATCATCCGTCTCGCCGACAAGAACAACGTGGTGGTCGTCCCCTTCGACAACATTCTCGACACCGACAAGGTGATGATGGTCAACGAGGACCAGAAGGAAATGGGCCGTATGTCGGCGAAATGGATCATGGATGAAAGCGGCAAGAAGTCCGGCGACATCCTGGAGGTCCGTGGCCTGCCCGGCAATTCGGTCGACCGTGACCGCCATATTGGCTTCCGCGAGGTGATGGAAGCGCCCGGCAACAGCTTCAAGATCACCGAAGTGGTCGGCAATTGGGATACCGGCACCTCGCAGAAGGTGACGGCGGACGCGCTTGCAGTGCACGGCCATTTCGACGGCGTGTTCACGCAAGGCGGCTCCGACGGTACTGTGCAGGCGATGATGTCGGCCAAGCATCCCTTCGTGCCGATGTCGGGCGAGGGCGAGAACGAGTTTCGCAAGCAGATCGCCGACCACGCCAAGGATGGCCTCAAGGGCATGTCCTATGGTCAGTCGCCGGCGCTGGTCGCCATCGCCATGAAGGCGGCGATCTCGGCACTTCAGGGCAATCCCATGCCGCAACTGATCTCGATCCCGATTCCGGTCGCGACCTACAAGGATCTCAAGCCCGGCACCAACTACTGGCCCGAGCTCAACGCGAACTTCTTCGCGCCGAACCAGTTCACGCCCTGCGGCGTGAATTTCACCGCGCCGGAGATCATGTCGCAAAGCGAAAAGAACACCCAGTGACCGAGTTGGAGATGCCTTGCTTGCGGCCCGGCCTCGGCCGGGCCGCGGCTGTGTGAGCACGCGCCATGTCGGATGCGGTCCCGTCGCAAGCGGCCTTTCTCGAACTGTCCGGCATTTCCAAACGCTACGCCGGCGTGCGGGCGCTGGAGGGCGTCGACTTCGCCTGTGAACGCGGTAAGATCCACGCCGTGCTGGGTGAGAACGGCGCCGGCAAATCGACGCTGATCAAGATCATCGCCGGTGTGGTGCAGCCTGACAGCGGCCGCATGCGCCTCGCCGGACATGACGTGAGCTTCGCGACGCCGTCGGCTGCCAATGCCGCCGGTGTGGTCTGCATCTTCCAGGAACTGTCGCTGATGCCCGACCTCTCGGTCGCGGACAACATCTCGATCGCCTCGCCGCCGCGCCGGTTCGGCCTGATCGACGCGCGGGCGCAGCGCCGCCGCGCCGAGGAGCTGCTGGCCGAGATCGGGTGCGAGGACGTCAACCCCTTGATGCGCGTCCGTGACCTGCCGCTGTCGCGCCGTCAGATCGTCGAGATCGCCAAGGCACTCGGCAAGAAGCCGCAGCTTTTGATCCTGGACGAGGCGACCTCGGCTCTCACCAGCGCCGACGTCGAGAAGGTCTATGCGATGCTGGCGCGGCTCAAGTCCGAGGGCGTTGCCATTCTCTACATCTCGCATCGCATGCACGAGGTCGAGGCGCTCGCCGACCGTGCCTCGGTGTTTCGCAACGGACGCCATATCGAAACCTTCGACAAGGGCAGGCGCTCGACCGCTGAGATCGTTCAGCTCATGATCGGTCGCGACATCGCGACTCAATATCCTGCCAAGCCGGCCCGTACCTCGGTGAAGCCGATGCTGGCGCTCGACAACCTGTCCTGGGAAGGTCGTCTCGATCGCATCTCGCTGCGCGTCGGCGCCGGCGAGATCGTCGGTCTCGGCGGCCTCGACGGCCAGGGCCAGAAATCCCTGCTGCTCGCATTGTTCGGCGTGCTGCGCGGCATTTCCGGGCGCATCACGGTCGAAGACCGCGAGGTGCGGCCGGGCTCACCCGCGGCTGCGAAGTCGGTCGGCATCGCGCTGGTGCCCGAGGATCGCAAGACCGAAGGCCTGATGCTGCCGATGTCGATATCAGACAATCTGGTGGTCGCCTCGCTCGACGCAATCTCGACCGGGCCTCTGGTCGACCGTGCCAAGGAGAACGAAGCTGTCAAGCGCGCCATCGCGCGGCTCCAGATCAAGATCGGCGCGCCCGGCGATGCGGTCTCGACGCTTTCTGGCGGAAACCAGCAGAAGGTGGTGCTCGCCAAGTGGCTGATGACCGAGCCGCGCATCATCCTGCTCAACGATCCCACCCGCGGCATCGACGTCGGCACCAAGCAGGAGCTCTACCGGTTGATGCGCGAGCTCGCCGACCAGGGCGCCGCCATCCTGTTCTACTCGACCGACTATGACGAGCTGATCGGCTGTTGCGACAGGGTGGCGATCATGTATGACGGCCGTATCGTGCGCGAGCTCGAGGGCAGCGAGCTCACCGAGACGAATATCATAGCGAGCGCGTTGAACATCGACGCCGCAGCGCCGGCTGGCACTGGGGCCGTCCATGCTTGACGATGTTGCCATCCGCGCCCGTCAGAACGTCGGCATCGTCACCGCTGTCCTGTTGTTCTGCGTCCTCTATGTCCTCTACAACCTTGCGCACCCCAAGGGCTTCTCCTCGGCCGTGCTGGTGCAGAACGGCGACGAGATCTTTGCGCTCGCCATGCTGGCCATGGCCCAGACCGTCCCCGTGCTGGCGTCGGGGCTCGATCTCTCGGTCGGCGCCGTCATGACCATGGTGGGATGCTTCGCGAGCTATCTGCTCACGGGCACGGCGGGAGGCACGCCGCTGCATCTGGATATCTTCGGCCTGCATCTCTTCCTCGGCACATTTCCCGGAGGCATCAGCGGCATCCTGCTCGGGATCGTCGTGTGCCTCGCCATCGGCGCGCTGGCCGGTTTCGTCAACGGCTGCGTCGTCGTTTATGGACGCATCCAGCCGATCATCGCCACGCTCGCGACCGGTGCGGTCTATATCGGCATCGCGCTGTTCCTGCGGCCGACGCCGGGCGGCAAGATCGACGAGGATCTCAACTGGGCGCTGACCAATTCGCTCGGCGATTTCGCCGCGACCGTGCATATCTTCGACGATGGTGCCGCAAGCTGGTTTGCGCCGGTGGCGTGGATTCCGGTGCCGTTCGTGCTGCTCGTCCTGATCGCGCTCCTCGTCTGGGTGCCGTTCCGCCGCTCCGTTCTCGGCCGCGCCGTTTATGCGGTCGGCTCGGCCGAAGGCGCAGCCTACATGTCAGGACTGCCGATCGACCGCGCCAAGATCGCGGCCTTCACGCTCGCCGGCTTCTTCGCCGGCTGCGGCGGTCTTTTCCTGGCGATCCAGACCTCCTCGGGCAATGCCGACATCCCGCAGGCCGGCGCCTATACGCTCAACTCCATCGCCTCCGTCGTGATCGGCGGCACCTCGCTACTCGGCGGCACCGGCAGCGCGATCGGCTCGATCTTCGGGGCGATGATCCTGCGCGTGATCTCCTTCTTGTTTCGCATCTTCGACATCGCGCCCCTGCTGCAACCGCTGTTCGAGGGCCTGATCCTGCTGGCGGCGGTGAGCATCGGCGCGCTCGGCGTCTTGCGCGTCAGGAACACGCTGGAGCTCTTTCGATGACGTCGGCCTCTCTCAGCCTCTCGCGCGACGACCGCCCGATCCTGATTGCGGCGCTGTTCATCCTCGTCATCCTCGTGGCGGGGACCGTCTATACGTTTGCCCGTTTCGGCAGCGCGCCGCTGCTGTCGCCGACCTATCTGTTGCAGCAGCTCCAGATCGGTGCCTTCCTCGGCATCGTGGCGGCCGGCATGATGATCGTGATCCTGATCGCCCAGATCGACCTGTCGGTGCCATGGACGCTGGCAGCCGCCGCCATGATGGCGACGTCGATCGGCGGACCGCTCGCCATTCCCGTCGGGCTCGGGATCGGGCTTCTGGTCGGGCTCGTCAACGGCATCGGCGTTGCTTACTTGCGCGTGCCCTCGATGATCTTCACGCTCGGTGTCAATGCGGTGATGCGCGGCCTGATGGTTGCCCATACCGGCGGCTACGCGCCGCAGACGGCCGCCACCGATTTGATGCGGTCGCTCGCCGCCGACCGCACGCTCGGGATTCCCAACGCCCTGTTCGTTTGGGCCGCGGTTTCCGTGCTGGTCGCAATCATGCTCCAGCGCACCGCGCTCGGCCGCTACATCTATGCCATCGGCAACAAGGAAGCGGCCGCATACCTGGCCGGCGTCGACACGCGCCGCGTCACCGTGATCTGCTTCGTCATCTGCGGCGGTGCGGCTGCGCTCGCCGGTGTGCTGCTCGCTGGCTATTCCACGAAAGCCTATCAGGGCATGGGCGATGCCTATCTATTGCCGGCGATCGCGGCGGTGGTGATCGGCGGCACCAACATTTTGGGCGGCCGCGGCCGCTATCTCGGCACGCTGATCGGCGTCGTGCTGATCGTGCTGCTCAACAGCGTGCTTTCGATCATGGACATGCCCGAGGCCGGCCGGCAGGTGATCTATGGCCTCGTCATCATCTTCATGCTGCTGGTCTATGGGCGCGGCGAACGGGTTACGAGCTAGTCTCGGATCAGAGAAACGACGACGCCAGAGCCGGCGTTTCGACGAGCGCATGAGCGGTGTACTCGAGTGCGACCCTGATCTGGGCCCGGGTCGCGGGACCGCCGATGCATATTCTCACGGCCTCGGGAGGCGGATCGCTCACGATGAAGGCATCGCTTGCGACGACACCGATGCCGGTCTGCCGCATATGCTCCACGAAAGCCGACCGATTCCATGGTTCGGGCAGCGCAACCCACAGGTTGAAGCTTAGGGGATCGCCACGATAGGACCCCTTGGGCAGGATTTCGGCGGCGAGCTTCTGTCGCGCCGAGGTCTCGGCGCGGATGAAGCGCAACATCGTGTCCGCGGTGCCGTCCTCGATCCACCGCGTGGCGATCGCCACGGTCAGCGGCGATGCCATCACGGTCGCCGATCTCAGCGCAGAGGCAAACGGCCAGGCCGAGCGCGTATCGGGCACGACGACGTAGGCGGCTCGCAAGCCCGCTCCGATGCATTTCGCCAGTCCCGCGACGTGCCAGGTCAGATCGGGCGCGATCGCGGCAAAAGGCGCGTGGCCGTGGCCGTGCTCGGGAATGAAGCCATAGGCATCATCCTCGATGATCGGCAGCTTGAATCGCCGCGCGATCGCCACGATCTCGCGCCGCCGCGGATCAGGAATCGTCAGGGTCGTAGGATTCTGCAGCGTCGGATTGAGGTAGATGGCCTTGGGCTTCAGTTTCTTGCACGCGTTAGTCAGCACCTCCGGATCGATGCCGTCAGCGTCCATCGGCAGGCCGACGAGGGTGATGCCGAGCTGCGCGGCGATGGACCTGATGCCGGGATAGGTGATGGCCTCGCACAGCACCACCTCGCCCGCTTTCGCAAGGATCGAGAGGATGCCGAGCAGCGCCGGATGCGCCCCCGGCGAGACGAAGATGCGGCTCTGTGCCGGCACTAGCGCACGGCGGCCGAGCCAGCTCGATGCGGCATCCTTGTCGGCCTGCGTGCCGCCAAAACCCTGATAGCGTAGGAGCGGTACGATGTCGCGCAGCACATATTCGGCGCCGGCCTGCATGCGCTCGATCAATTCGGGATCATCGGGCTCGGGGGGCAGGTTCATCGACAGGTCGACCGGACGGGGCGGGAAGCTCGTCGCCGCAGAGCGCCGCGGTCGCGGCTTGTCGCGAACGAAGGTTCCCTGTCCGACCTTCGATTCGATCAGCCCGCGCTTCTGGGCTTCGACATAGCCGCGCGCAACGGTGGTGAAATCAACATCGAGGCGCTTCGCCAATTTTCGTTGCGGCGGCAAACGGTCACCGATCACAAGCCGTCCGGCGGCAATATCATCGGCGATTGCGTCTGCGATTGCGAGATAGCGAGGCTTGTCGCTGTTCGATAGATCGGGTCGCCAATCGGCCATTGCGTTCAGTCCCAGGAGATTACGTCAGTAGAATTGACTGTATATTGTTGCAAGTTTCAACGCAATTGCGTCGCACCTCCGCATCGCCTGAGGTCTCCGCTCCGCGGAATGGATTGCACAACGATCAAGCGCGCTGCACAGCATTTTTCAGGCAGTTTTTTCACGCGCAGTGGAGGCATATCCAAATCCAGTCAGGTCTCCAGTCAACCATGACTGCATAATTGGATGCAAATTGTATGTTGTGATGATTTGTAATGCAGAACGTCGCTTGGCACATTGATTGCAAAAACCTGATCTCGATCCGGGAGGCCCGGACGTGAACAGGAGGTGTCTATGCCAGCAGTGAACATGCCCGCGCGACAGAAGGGCGACTTTCTTGTCGATTACGAAGAGAAGGTTTTCGAGGACATCAAAGCAAAGCCGGGTGAGAAGGCGCTGGTCACCTTCCACACCGTCGCGTTCGAGGGCTCCATCGGTCTCGTCAACATTCTCCAGGCGCTGCGCCTGAAGCGGAAGGGCTTCGAGACCTCGGTTCTGCTTTATGGTCCCGGCGTCACGCTCGGCATTCAGCGTGGCTTCCCGAAGATCGGTGACGAAGCGTTTCCCGGCGCGCAGAACTTCAACAATCAGCTTGCAAAGTTCATGGATGAAGGCGGCAAGGTCTATGCCTGCCGGTTCGCGCTGCAAGCGCTTTACGGCCATGGCGAGCCGTCGCTCATTCCCGGCATCCGTCCGATCAATCCGCTCGATGTGCTCGATCTCATCCTGCTTCATCGCAGGGACGACGCGTTCATGATCCACACCTGGACCGTCTGACCTCGGTTGGCCCACACGACGGACGAGGGAGGAAGCACAGTGACAGCGAAACGTACGGTCCGAGCTGGCGCGATTCAGATCGCGCCGGATCTGGACACGCCGACCGGAACGGTTGACCGGATTCTGGCCGCCATCGCAGAGGCCGCCGGCAAAGGAGTCGAGTTCGCCGTTTTTCCGGAGACGTTCGTTCCCTGGTACCCGTATTTCTCCTTCGTTCGTCCGCCGGTCCTGAGCGGCGCCGAGCATATCCAGCTCTACGACAACGCCGTCGTCGTGCCCGGTCCCGTCACGGATGCGGTGGGACAGGCGGCCAGGCGTCACGGCATGGTGGTGGTGCTCGGCGTCAACGAGCGCGATCACGGTTCGCTCTACAACACCCAGCTCGTGTTCGATGCGAACGGCGCCCTGCTGCTCAAGCGCCGCAAGATCACCCCGACGTTCCACGAGCGCATGATCTGGGGGCAGGGCGATGGCGCGGGGTTGAAGGTGATCGAGACTGCGGTTGGCCGTGTCGGCGCGCTGGCCTGCTGGGAGCACTATAATCCGCTGGCCCGCTACGCGCTGATGGCCCAGCATGAAGAAATCCACGCCGCGCAGTTTCCGGGATCGCTGGTCGGTCAGGTCTTTGCCGACCAGATCGAGGTGACAATCCGGCATCACGCGCTGGAAAGCGGATGCTTCGTCGTCAACGCCACCGGATGGCTGACCGAGGAGCAGATTGCGAAAATCTCGCCCGAGGAAGGCCTGCGCAAAGGCCTCCGCGGCGGCTGCATGACCGCGATCGTATCGCCGGAAGGCAATCATCTGGTGCCGCCGCTAACCAGCGGCGAGGGGATCCTCGTCGCCGATCTCGATCTCGCGCTGATCACCAAGCGCAAACGGATGATGGACTCGGTCGGGCACTACGCCCGGCCGGAGCTTTTGTCGCTGGTGCTGAACGACCGCCCCGCGCGCCCCATGCACGGCCTTCACCCGAACCGCCTCATGCCCATTCCGGGAGACCAATCAGATGAGACCGCAGATGCCGCAACCCAAGGCGATCCCGACCGAGCAGCTGATCAACGAATTGCAGTCCTTCGGAGTCCGGCTCGCTGATCCCAAGACCGGGGCCACCGGCCGCCGCGGCGGTGCCGGGCCGTCGGACCATACGCCGTTCACGATCGACGGCGCGACCGTGATGATTCCGGTCCACAATGCGCCGGCCTTCGAGAGTCCCTATCTCGTCGAGCGGCCGGACGAGGCCGGGCGCAGCCGCATCTCGCGCGACGGCGTGGCGCTCGCAGACGTCTCGTTTCCGCTGCGGCCAAAATTCTACGACCGCGTGACCGAGGACGGCATTCCCTTCTGGAAGATCGCGACGCTGCACGGGCGCGACGTGCTCGCCACGACCGTGCTGCAAACCTGCATTCGTTACCAGAGTCGCACCAAGACCTGCCAGTTCTGCGCCATCGGCCAGTCGCTCGCGGCGGGACGCACGGTCGAGCGCAAGACACCGGCGCAGCTTGCAGAAGTCGCAAAGGTGGCTGTCGAGCTCGACGGTGTTCGCCACATGGTCATGACGACGGGTACGCCACATACGTCCGACCGCGGCGCCGGCATCCTTGCGGAAAGTGCGCAGGCCATAAAAGCCGCCGTTGACCTGCCGATCCAGGCGCAATGCGAGCCGCCGGATGATATCGCCTGGTTCCAGCGCATGAAGGATGCAGGCGTCGACGCGCTCGGCATGCATCTGGAAGTCATCGGGCCTGACGTGCGCCAGAGGATCATGCCGGGCAAGGCGCAGGTGTCGATCGAGGCCTATATGGACGCTTTCGCTGCTGCCGTCCCGGTCTTCGGGCGCGGCCAGGTCTCGACCTACATCCTCGCCGGGCTTGGCGATGAGCCTTCTGAAATTCTCGCGCTATCGCGCCGGCTCATCGATATCGGCGTCTATCCCTTCGTCGTCCCGTTCGTGCCGATCGCCGGCACGCCGCTGGAGAGCCATCCGACGCCGTCTCCGGCGTTCATGCACGAGATCCTGCGCCCGCTCGCCGAAATGCTGCGCGTGGGCGGTTTGCGCGCAATCGACATCAAGGCAGGCTGCGGCAAATGCGGAGCCTGCTCGGCACTATCAACCTATGAGCGCGGAGCAAGCGCATGATATTCGAGCCGTTCAAACCGTTCATCGCACCCGAATTCCAGGTCAAGTTCGTAACCGAAACCTGGGAGCTCGCTGCCGCTACCGCTTTGCGGCGCAAGGTCTTCTGCGAAGAGCAGCACGTCTTTTCAGGCGATGATCGCGACCCGGTCGACGACGTCGCCATTCCGCTCGTCGCCGTGTCACTGCTTGGTGTGGTCGAGGATGATGTCGTCGGCACCGTGCGCATTCACGCCGACGAACACGAAGCGGATGTCTGGTGGGGCTCCCGGCTTGCCGTCGAAAAGAACTATCGCCGGCTCAGTGCCGTCGGGGCTGGCCTGATCCAGCTCGCCGTCTCCTCTGCGCACGCGCGTGGCTGCCGGCGCTTCCTTGCGAATGTGCAGAGCCAGAACGCGCTTTTGTTCCAGCACATGCACTGGCATTCGCTGGGCGAATTCGAGCTCCATGGCCGGCCGCACCATCGGATGGAAGCCGACCTCGATCACTATCCGCCGTTCCGGACGCCCGAGACCGGCTTCCTGTCGCTTGCAAGACTGGCGGCCTGATCATGCTGACGGATGCCGCACTCAAAAGTCTTGCCGAAAGGCTCCGCCGAAGTCGCGGCATCGCGGCGAAGGCCGACATTGCGGCCGTCGCGGCCGCGCTCGATCTGTCGGGCAGCGACGCCATCGCGGTGGGTGATGACTGTGCGGCCATCCCGGATGGCGACGGCTACACTCTGTTCGCCATCGAAGGCTTCATGAACGAATTCGTTGCCGCCGATCCCTGGTTCGCCGGCTGGTGCGGCGCCATGGTCAACATTTCCGACGTCGCCGCGATGGGCGGACGGCCGACCGCGATCGTCAACGCGATCTGGTCCAATGGTGCGGACAAGGCAGCGCCCATTCTCGAAGGATTGAAGGCCGCCGCAAAAACCTTTGGCGTACCCGTCATCGGCGGGCACACCAATGTGCGCAGCAGCCAAAGTCAGTTTGCCGTCGCAATTCTCGGCCGTGCCAAAAGGGTTCTCACCAGCTTCGACGCTCGGGCCGGTGACAAGCTCATCGCGGCGATCGATCTGCGCGGCCGTTATCGCGAGCCATTCGCGAATTGGGAAGCTGCGACCGACGCGCCCGCGGAGCGGCTCCGCGGCGATCTGGAAATCCTTCCGTCCATCGCCGAGTCCGGGCTCGCGCTCGCCGCCAAGGACATCAGCCAGGGCGGTATCGTCGGGACCGCGGCGATGCTCGCCGAGTGCTCGCAGGTCGCCATCACGCTGGATGTTGATGCGATTCCGATTCCCGCCGGTGCACCGCTCGAACGCTGGCTGCTGACGTTCCCCAGCTTCGGCTATCTCCTGTCGGTGAAGCCCGAATACGTCGATGAGACGATCTCGCGCTTTCAGCGACGCGGCATCGCGGCAGCGGACATCGGGGAGGTTGCTGCTGGAGCGACCGTCGACATTCACACGGCTTCCGGCCGCGCAACGGTCTGGGATTTTTCGGAGCAGCCGCTGATCGGCTGTGCGCCTCGCCAGAGCAGCCCGCAACGGAGCGTGGCATGAGTGGCGGTTCGTCCCAGCTTCGCATCGCGATCCTCACGCACTCGATCAATCCACGGGGTGGCGTGGTCCACGCGCTCGCGCTTGCGGACGCTCTGGCGCAGCTCGGCCATAGGCCGGTCGTGCACGCACCCGACCCCACAGGCAGAGGCTTCTTCCGCCGCACCGTCGCCTCGACGTGCTCAGTGCCTGCATCGCCCGTCTCGGGCGACGTCGTTGCGATGGTCGAAACGCGCATTGCGGACCATGTCAGGCATTTCGAGGATTTGGCGCATCGGCAGTATGACGTCTTCCACGCCCAGGACGGCATCTCCGGCAATGCGCTCGCGACGCTGAAGCAGCGCGGCCTGATCCGGCGCTATGTGCGTACGGTCCATCACATCGATGCGTTCGGGGACGAACGGCTCTGCGAGCTCGACCGTCGCTCGATCGTCCGCGCCGACGGCCTGTTCGTCGTCAGCCGATTTTGGCAGGAGCAACTGAAGACAGAGATGTCCCGTACGGCGACGCTGGTCGGCAACGGTGTCGACACGGTGTGCTATTCGGCCGCGTCGGCATCCGCCGACGAGGTGCTGCGCGCCCGGCTCGGCCTTCGCGGAGCCCCGATCCTGCTCTCGATCGGCGGCGTCGAGCAGCGCAAGAATACGCTCGGCATTCTCGATGCCTTCCGGCAGGTGCACGCCGTGCACCGGTCCGCGCAGGTCGTCATCGCGGGCGGCGCTTCGCTTCTCGACCATGGCCTCTACCGGCAACAGTTCAAGTCACGGCTGCGGGATGCCGGATTGCCGGCGGACGCCGTGATCGAGACCGGCCCCTTGATGGATGCCGAAATGCCGTCGCTCTATCGCCTTGCCGATGCGTTGGTGTTTCCGTCCTTGCGCGAAGGCTTTGGCCTGGCGGTGCTGGAAGCGATGGCCAGCGGCGTGCCGGCGGTGGTGTCGCACATTGAGCCATTCACGGAATATCTTGGCCCCGACGACGTCGCCTGGTGCGATCCGCATCACGCGGGCTCGATCGCGGACGCTGTCCTCAGTGCGCTCACGGACCCCCTTCGCTCGCGTCTGATCGCGAACGGCACCAGACTCGTCCGGCGTCATGACTGGAGCCGTACCGCCAAGGCTCACGTGCCGACCTATCAGGACATGTGCGAGGTGCACTATGCCTGAGATGCACTTCAACGTGCGTTGGCCCGATGCGCGAATTGAGGCCTGCTATTCGCCCTCGCTCGTCATCAAGGATCATTTCGTCCCGGGCGCGACCTATACGCTCGCCGAATTCCGCGAGCGCAGCCGCACCGCGCTGACCATCGCGGCTGAGCGCGTCCGCGAGAGGTACGGCTTTCTCTGCTCGCGCGCGCTCGGGCAGCTGGCCCACATCGAAGCAATGGCAACCCGGTTCGAGGCCACGCCCGGAGCGTCCGTCACCATCGTCTCGTTCGAAGAATAGCAGGAGCTGATCATGTCTGACCTTCATACTCACTATCCGGTCGTCGTGATCGGCGGCGGCCAGGCCGGCCTTGCGATGAGCGCGCAGCTCAAGAAGCACGGCATCGGGCATGTCGTGTTGGAGAAGAACACCATCGCCCATTCCTGGAAGACGCAGCGCTGGGACGCGTTCTGCCTCGTGACGCCGAACTGGCAGTGCCAGCTTCCCGGCTTTCCTTACACCGGCAAGGATCCGCACGGTTTCATGCTGCGCGACGAGATCGTCTCCTATATCGAGGATTTTGCGAAACACATCGGTGCGCCGATCCGCGAAGGTGTCGCCGTCACGCGGCTGAGGCAGGCAGGTCGCGGATTCAGGCTCGAGACGAACGCCGGCGAGATCGCCGCTGACCATGTCGTGCTGGCCGTCAGCGGCTATCACATCCCGAAAGTGCCGCCGTTTGCGCAGCGCCTCGATCCAGCTATCACGCAGATCCATTCATCGGCCTACCGCAAACCGGTTCAGTTGCCACCGGGCGAGATCCTCGTGGTGGGAAGCGGGCAATCGGGCTGTCAGATCGCCGAAGACCTGCATCTGGGCGGCCGCAAGGTGCATCTGGCCGTCGGCAGCGCGCCGCGATGCCCGCGCTTCTATCGCGGCCGCGATGCGGTCGACTGGCTTGACGATCTCGGCCAGTATAACCTGCCGGTCGATCAGCATTCGCTCAAAGACGGGGTTCGCAAGAACGCCAACCACTATTTGACCGGACGGGACGGGGGCCGCGACATCGACCTGCGCAAATTCGCCCTCGAGGGTATGAAGCTCTACGGTCGTCTCGGGGACGGCCACGGGACATCCTTGCAGCTTGGCGATGATCTTCAGGCCAATCTCGACAATGCCGATCGGGTGTACAATGGCATCTGCCGACTGATCGACGAACACATCGCCAAGAATAAAATCGCGGCGCCTGTGACGCCTCACTATGAACCCGTGTGGTCTCCCATTGCGGCGCCGACGGAGCTCGATCTCGCAGAGAGCGGCATCACCAGCATCATCTGGACGACCGGCTTCCGGTCCGATTGGTCGTGGGTCGACCTGCCGATGTTCGATGGCACCGGTTATCCAACCCACAAGCGAGGCATCACGTCGGTCGACGGCGCCTATGTCATCGGATTGCCATGGCTCCACACCTGGGGCTCGGGCCGGTTTGTCGGCGTCGGACGAGATGCAGAGTTTGTTGCGGACCACATCAAAGAGCGCGCGAGCGCTCCGCACGCCGACGCGCATCAAGCCGGCAGACACGATGCCTCGCACTATGCAGCGCGAGTAGCCGTGTAACACCGCTCGCGCGAATGGCGGCCACAAGCCGTCGCGGACAGCCTGAACAGCGAGGAGAACAGCCTTCTCCCTGCAACCCCAAGCTACGTCTG
The DNA here is from genome assembly GCF_059803455.1 of Bradyrhizobium sp. UFLA05-108. Lineage (NCBI taxonomy): Bacteria > Pseudomonadati > Pseudomonadota > Alphaproteobacteria > Hyphomicrobiales > Nitrobacteraceae > Bradyrhizobium > Bradyrhizobium sp. UFLA05-108. Next base: position 36,524 of record NZ_JBANAZ010000017.1, read on the forward strand.
ATCCCACGGCCCGATGATGGCATCATGCCCCTGATTTGCCCGACGTGTCAAATGATTTCGCAAAATCGTAAATCATCACGCCGTTCGCCACCGGCTACTTTGCATGGGGTTGTTTTCGATATTTTTTTGTGTGGTTGCGCCGAGCTTCGCGGCACTCCCTAAACTGCCGCGCGCGTGTTGAGATAGATCGAGTAGAGCGAAGTCTGGCCGCAGATGTAGAGCCGGTTGCGGCGCGGGCCGCCGAAGCACACGTTGGCGACGATTTCACCGACCGGAACCGTGCCGATATGCGTGCCATCAGGCGCGTAACAGAACACGCTGCGGCCTGCCGACGTCCAGATATTGCCGTGGATGTCGCAGCGGAAGCCGTCGTAGAGACCCTCCTGACAGGTGGCGAACAGTGTGGCGTCTCCGGACGTCTGCTGTCCCTCCACCTTGTAGGACCAGATCGTCGCGGGCAGCCCGGGGACATGCGTGGCGCCGGTGTCGGCGACGTAGAGCCGCGTCTCGTCGGGCGAGAAGGCCAGTCCGTTGGGTTGCACCCGGTCGGACACGACGCGCGTGATGGCGCCGGTGCTGCCGTCGATCCGGTAGACGTTGCTGGCGCCGATCTCGGACGGGCTCTGCTGCCCCTCGTAGTCGCTGTCGATGCCGTAGGTCGGATCGGAGAACCAGATCGAGTCGTCGGACTTGACCACGACGTCGTTGGGCGAGTTGAGCCGGCGGCCATCGAACTGGTCGGCCAGCACGGTGACCGAGCCGTCGTGCTCGGTGCGGGTGACGCGCCTCATGAAATGCTCGCAGCTGACCAGCCGTCCCTGGCGATCGGTCGTATTGCCGTTGGAGTTGAAGCTGGGCGAGCGGAACACCGACACCGATGCATCGGTCTCGTCAAACCGCATCATCCGGTTGTTGGGAATGTCGGACCAGACGAGGTAGCGACCGGCCGGGAAATAGGCTGGGCCTTCGGCCCAGCGGCAGCCAGTGAAAAGCTTTTCGATATTGACATGACCGATGACGAGCCGCTCGAACCGCGGGTCGTGGGTGACATAGGGGAGCATGGGTCCTCCGCGATGATAACTTGGGACGCGCCTAGTCGTCGGGCGCGTCCCCTAGCCATAGCGCACTGCGCGCCGCAGGTTCTGAGACGCCTGCGTGCTGTTGACGGTCACTCTGATCGACCCTGCGAAATTTGCAAGTGGCGCTTCATCGGAGCAACGTGCTGAGAAAAGAATGCAAATGCCCGGGACGAGCCCGGGCATGACGTGTTTGAGTGGGTACAGCCGTTACTGCGACAGTTTCACGAAGTTGGGAAACTTGAGCTTCCCTTCCGCGATCTTCTGCGGCCAGACCGTGATCTGCTTGCCGTCCTGCCACTGGAAGACCAGGCCGGTCACCGCACCGGGGCCCGACTTGATGCCGTGGGTGAACTCGTCGCTCTTGCCATAGAACTGGATGCGACCGATCGTGCCCTCGAAGTCGGTCTTCTCCAGCTCGGCAACCATCTTGTCCGGATCGGTCGAGCCGGCGCGCTTGATTGCATCCGTGATGATGTAGACCTCGTCATAGGCGGTATAGCCGGTATAGGCCGGCGGCGTGCCGAACTTGGCCTTGAAGGCCGCCGCGAACGGTTTCGTCCTCGGCGTCACCGCGACGTCGGGCGTTGCGACCGCCAGCGATGGCACGCCGTCGGCCGCGCCGTTGGTGTCATTCCAGAAGGTCGGGCTCAAGGCCTGCGCGCTGATGCCGAACATCGGGATCGGCACCTGCTGGTTCTTCCACTGCACCGTCGGCTGCACGCCGACATGCGAGATGCCGGTCACGATCACGTCCGGCTTCTTGCTCTCCATGTTGTTGAAGATCGGCGTGAAGTCGGTGGTGTCAGGCGAGAAGCGTACATGCTCGACGACCTTCAGGCCGGCCTTGGGCAGACAGGCTTCGTAACCGACGTCGAGCGGCTTGGTCCAGGCAGCATCCTCGCTCATGATCGCGACCGTCTTGAACTTGAGCTGGTCGACGAGCAGATCCTTTGCGGCATCACAGACGAGCTGCGCCTGCGCGGCAGAGGTCAGGTAGCCGTGGAATGTATATTTGTTCTTGTCGTAGTCATTATGGATCGCCTTGGTGATCTCGTTCGACGCAGCGCCCGGCGTGATCAACGGCATCTTCAGCCGTGCCGCCCACGGCTCGAGCGCCAGCACGACCTCGCTGATATAGCTTGCGATCACCGCGGAAACCTTGTCCTCGCTCACCGCACGCTGGAACGCGCGGACGGAATCGGCCGAAGAGCTCTTGTTGTCGTAGGTGACGATCTCGATCTTGCGGCCGAGCACACCGCCCTTGGCATTTATCTCGTCAGCGGCGATCTGCGCGCCGCCCGGCGTCGCCGCACCCGCGATCGACTGTACCTCGGCGATGACGCCGATCTTGATGGGATCATTGGACTGCGCATAAGCGGGCGCTGCGAGGCACAGCGCCAGCGCAGAAGCGAGAAGGAGGGCATTGCTCGGACACGTCGGTAGTCGCATGGTCGTCTCCCTTTGCTTGTTACCGTTATGGCAATCGTCACAGATATCCGGCGCCGGCTTCCGCCGCGAACCGTCCAGGATCTCCTTCCCAGACAATCCGCGCATGCTCGAGCACATAGACGCGGTCGGCGTGGGGAAGGGCGAAGGTCACGTTCTGCTCGCCGAGCAGCACGGTGATCGACGTGGTCTGCCGCAGCTTCTCCAGTGCCTTGGACAATTGCTCGAGGATGACGGGCGCGAGCCCCAGGGTCGGCTCGTCCAGGATCAGGATTTGCGGCTGCATCATCAGCGCGCGGCCGATCGCGAGCATCTGCTGCTCGCCGCCGGAGAGCGTCTGCGCCAACTGGCCCTGGCGTTCTTTCAGAATCGGGAACAGCTCGAAAAGCCACGCAAGCTGCGCCGCGCGAGCCTCGTCGGTGAGATGCTGGCCGCCGAGATCGAGGTTTTCCCGCACCGTCATCTCGCCGAATAGCTCGCGCGATTCCGGGCACTGCACGAGCCCGCTGCGCGCGATTTTTGCCGCGCTCGTGCCACGCAGCTTTTCCCCGCTGCGCAGGATCTCGCCGTCATAGGGCAGGAAGCCGGAGATTGTGTTGAACAGCGTGGTCTTGCCGGCGCCGTTCAGGCCGACGATGGAGACGAACTCGCCCTCGTGGACGTGGATCGAGACGTTCTCCAGCGCCTGCGCCTTGCCATAATGAACGCTGACGTTTTCCACCTGCAGCAGCGGCACCTTGTCCTTGAAGGTGGTCTCGGGCCGCGCATGGGTCTCGATGGCGCCGCCGAGATAGACCCGCCGCACGGTCTCGTTCTTCATCACCTCGTCGGCCTTGCCGGTGACGATCTCCTCGCCGAGATACATCGCGAGCACGCGGTCGACGAGCGCGGCGACGCCCTTGACGTTGTGATCCACCAGCATCACCGCGCGGCCTTCAGCGCGAAAGCTGCGGATCAGGTTGGAGAAGACGTCGACCTCGGCCCGCGTCAGCCCGGCGAAGGGCTCGTCGACCAGCACCACCTTCGGGTCGCGGGCGATCGCCTTGGCAAGCTCGAGCCGGCGCAGATCGGCAAAAGGCAGCGTCGGCGGCCGGCGATTCATCACGGCGCCAAGTCCGACGCGGTCGGCGATCCATTTGGCCCGCTCAACCAGCGCCTTGTCCGGAAACAGCATGAACAGGCTGTCCGGCAACAACGCGACCATGATGTTCTCCAGCACGGTCTGCCGGTTCAGCGGCCGCGAGTGCTGGAACACCATGCCAAAGCCCTTGCGCGCGATCTTGTGCGCGGGAAGGCCGGCGACGTTCGCGCCTTCGAAGATCACTTCGCCCGCGCTCGGGCGCTCGATGCCCATCACGCTCTTCATCGCGGTGGACTTGCCCGAACCGTTTGGCCCGATCAGGCCAAAAATCTCGCCGCCACGCAGGTCGAAGCTGAGATTCTTCACGGCCGTCAGACCGCCGAACCGCTTGGTCAGGCCACGAACGGCGAGAACGGATGTGGTGGTGACGGTCTGATCCATTATGAACGCGCCTCGCGTGACAGGGCCGCTCCGAGGAAACCGCCGGGGAAGAAAAGCACCACAAGCAGCGCGACTGCCGAGACGATGAAGGTCGCGAGCTCGCCAGTCGGCCTCAAGAACTCGCCCGCGACGATCAGGAAGATCGCGCCTAATGCCGCGCCGAGCACGGTGCGCCGGCCGCCGAGCACGGCCGAGACGATGACATTGACGCCGACCGCGACGTCGACCACGGTGCCGACCGAGGCCGTGCCGAAATAGAACACCAGCAGCGCGCCTGACAGTCCCGAGAAAAACGCGCTGACGACGAACGCGGCCAGCTTGTGCTTGACGATGTTGAAGCCGAGGGCGCCGGCCTGCACCGGGTCCTGGCCACTTGCCTGCAGCACGAGCCCGATCGGCGATTGCGACAGCCCGTAGAGGATCGCCGCCGAGATCGTCATGAAGCCGAGCGCGATCCAGTAATTGGCGCCCGCGTCGATGGTGATGACATCGGGAATGGTCAGCCCGATCTCGCCGCCGGTGAGATCGGCGAATACCACGATGAAGTTCTGGAGCATGAGCACCGCAACCAGCGTCGTCAGGCCGAAATACGGACCCCGCACCCTGAGGGCCGGCAGCGCCAGTACGAGGCCGGCGATGACGGAGGCGAGCGCGCCGAGCACGATGCAGAGATAGACCGACCAGCCGAACTGGTTGTTGAGAATGCCGGCGGTGTAGGCGCCGACGCCGATTAGGAACGTCGGTCCGAAGTTGACCTCGCCAGCGAAGCCGAACAACAGGTCCCAGGCCATCGCGAAGACGCCGAAATAGAACGCGACGGTGAGTAGCCCGAGCACATAGCCGGAGACGTAGAGCGGCAGCGTTGCTGCGATCAGGACGAGCGCGAGCGAAACGAAGAACAGGCGTGAGGTGAAAAATCCGGACATCTCAGCGCCTCCCCAGAAGGCCCTGGGGCCGGATGTACATGACGACCACCAAAAGCAGAAGGGCCGGAATGGTGCGATAGGCGGGCGAGACCAGATAGGCCGTGATGGTTTCGAGATAGCCGACCACGAATGCCGCGATCAGCGACCCGGAGACGCTGCCGAGGCCGCCGAGCACGACGATCGAGAACGCGCTCGCCGTCAGCGGCCCGACGCTGTAGGAACTGACTCCCAAGAACATCCCGAGCAGCACGCCGGCGATCCCGGCGAGGATGCCGTAGATCGCCCACACGACGATGTAGATGTTGGTGAGCTCGAGGCCGAGCAGGGTGACGCCGCGCGGATTCATCGATGCGGCCAGCACCGCCTTGCCGGTGCGGGTGCGGTTCACCAGCAGCCACAGGAGCGCGATGACGAGGCAGCACACCACCGCGGTGAAGATCTCGTTGCGCGGCGTGCGCACACCGAGAATGTCGACGACGCCCTCGACGATCGGCAGCACGGTCTTGGCGTTGTTGGTGAAGAAATAGGCGATCAGCTCCTGGATCATGATGCCCCAGAGCAGCGTGCCGGTGAGTACGAAGATCTCCTTTTCCTCATTGGGGATGCGGCGGGAATCCTGGATTGGCTTCACCACTGCGAAGTAGGTGGCGAAGGCGGTGACGAGAGCGACGGCCACGCCGATCAGGGCGCCGAAATAGGTGTCGACATGCAGGATGCTGGCGGCGGCCCAGGCCGCCACTGCTGCGGCCACCATGATGGCCCCGTGGGAGAGGTTGAGCACGCCGGAGACGCCGAAGATCAGCGTGAATCCGGTGGCTCCGAGAGCGTAGAGGGCGCTGATGGCGAAGCCATCGATCAGAATCTGGAATGCTCGCATCTATGACTGGCAATCTGATCTACGAGAGGCAGTCTCACTGCCTCTTTGGAGAGAAGGTGCTGCGTACGCCGCATGTGAAAGCTCCCGGGAGGTGGCCCGGGAGCAGTTCCGACTAGTTGGTCGTGAGCTTGATGAAACTCGGGAACTTGACGTCGGTCTTGGCGACGTCCTTCGGCCAGACCGCAATCTGCTTGCCGTCCTGCCATTGCAGCATCAGGCCGGTGATCAGGCCCTTGCCATATTTGATGGAGTGGGTGAACGGATCGTCCTTGCCATAGAACTGGACGCGGCCGATGGTGCCTTCCCAATCGGTCTTCTCCAGCGCGTCGACCAGCTTGTCGGCATCGGTCGAGCCCGCCCGTTTCACGGCGTCGGCGATGTAGTAGACCTCGTCATAGGCGGTGTAGCCGGCATAGGACGGATAGTTGCCGTACTTCTTCCGGAAACCGTCCGCGAACGGCACCGACTTCGGTGTCACCGCCACGCCGGGGCCGGAGACGCCCTGGTAGAGCACGCCCTCGGCGGCCTGGTTGGTGTCCTTGCCGAATGTCTCGTTGGTCGCCTGCGAGGAGATGCCGAACATTGGAATCGGCACCTGCTGGTTCTTCCACTGCACCGTCGGCTGTACGCCGACATGCGAGATGCCGGTGATGATCACGTCGGGCTTGGCGCTCTCGATCTTGTTGAAGATCGGCGTGAAGTCCGTGGTATCGGGCGAGAAGCGGATGTGGTCGAGCACCTTCAGCCCGATCTTGGGCAGGCACTCTTCGTAGCCGACGTCGAGCGGCTTGGTCCAGGCGGCGTCCTCGCTCATGATGACCGCCGACTTCATGTGCATCTTGTCGACCAACAGGTCCTTGGCGGCGTCGCAGACCGAGAGCGCCAGGGCAGCCGAGGTCAGATAGCCGTGGAAGGTGTACTTGTTCTTCTCGTAGTCGGCGTGAACGCTCTTGCTGATCTCGTTGGAGGCGGCACCCGGCGTGACGAACGGCGTCTTCAGGCGCGAAGCCCAGGGCTCCAGCGCCAGCACCACTTCGCTGATATAGCTTGCGATGACGGCGTTGACCTTGTCCTCGTTGACCGCGCGCTGGAATGCGCGCACCGAGTCCGCGGATGAGGAGTGGTTGTCGTAGGAGATGATCTCGATCTTGCGGCCGTCGACGCCACCCTTGGCATTGATCTCGTCGGCGGCAAGCTGCGCAGCCTGCGGGATCGACGCGCCGGCGATCGCCTGCGCTTCCGCGATCACACCGATCTTGATGGGATCTGCTGCAAGTGCCGCGCCTGATCCGGTCATCAGCACGCCGAATGCTGCCGCACCGAGGAATATCCGCAATGCACCAGGGAGTATGTTATTCATTCTGTTTCTCTCCTCTTAAACAAGCCTCTTTTGAGCTATTGGGCGCGACTATAACGGCGACGACAATCTCGGCAAGTGAAACTGCATTCAGGATTGTGAGAGCCGGACTAAAGTCTAGCGCTGCGCAAATAGAGTGCACCACGATCGTTGCAGTCATGCAGAATCCGCTGGCGGGCATGCGTTCGCGTCCGCCATGCGCCGGTGTGCCCGCGACGCGACAACGAGCGATCGACGCGAAGGCGGTCGCCTGGCTGACATCGTCGGGATAACGTCGCGCTGCGCAGGAAGGTCCTATTGATGGCTCAACTCGTTCAATGCCGCCTCGTCAACGAGCCATTCGCCGATCCCGGAGTGCTGGTCGATTTCAGGTTCGGGCGGCGCGCCATGTTGTTCGACCTTGGCGATCTATCTTCCCTGGCCAATCGGGAATTGCTGCGCATCAGCAACGTCTTCGTCAGCCATCGTCACATGGATCACTTTGCCGGCTTCGATCAGTTGCTGCGGGTCAGGCATCATCAGCCGGGCCGTTTGCGCGTGATCGGGCCGCCTGGTCTCGTCGCGGGCATCGCCGGCAAGCTGGCGTCGTATAGCTGGAATCTGCTGAACGAGGAGTCGCCGGATTTCGAGGTCGCCGCGGCCGAATTCTGCGACGGCCGGCTCGGCGACTGGGTAGGCTTCTCTGCGAGGCGGCAGTTTCGTAGCGCGCCGATTGAAGCGCCATCCGTTGCGCCGGGTCTGGTGTTTGCGGACGGCGATCTACGGATCGAGGCGACAACCCTCGATCACGGGATTCCCTGCCTTGGGTTTGCGTTGCAGGAAACCCTGCGCGTCAATGTCTGGACAGCCGGCCTCGCCGAACTCGGCCTTCAGGTCGGTCCGTGGCTCAATGCGGCCAAGAGCGCGGTGCGGATGGGCGCGCAGCCGGACACGTTGATCGTGGTCGATAGCGGCCAGACGATCCGGCTCGGCGAGCTGACCCGGCACGCGCTCAAGCTCGCGCCCGGGCAGCGCGTCGCCTACGTGACCGACGCCGCCTTCACTCCGGCCAACGCGGAGAAGATCGTCGCGCTCGCGCGCGGCGCCGATCACCTGTTCATCGAGGCAGCCTTCGCCGGCGACGACGCGCAACTCGCATCTGTGCGCCGTCACCTGACGGCGGCGCAGGCCGGCTACCTCGCACGCGAGGCGGGCGTGAAGCGGATGACCACGTTTCATTATTCTCCGCGCTATCTGGAGACGCCGGACCGGCTGCGAGATGAGGCGGAGGCCGCTTTCTCCGGCCAATCTGTGCCGGCCTGAGCATCTAGCGATCAACGTGCTTGCAGCAGCGAGGGATCGAGCGGTCGAAGCCGGGCGGGATCGAACGCCATCAGATCGACGCTGCGCGTTGCGCCCTCAGTCATCAATTCTGCCATCGCTTCGCCGGTTGCGGGCGCATTGAGGATGCCCCAGACATTATGTCCGGTCGCAACGTAGAGTCCCTCGCTGTTCGGCACGCCACCGATCAGCGGCAGGCCGTCCTGCGTGACCGGACGGAAGCAGGCCTGCCGGGTAATGATCCTCTCACTGCGAAACAGCGGTGACAACCGTTCAGCGATCGCTTGCAGGCGATCGATCGCATCCTGATCCGGCGTTACGGCCGCGGGGTCAACCGGTAGCGGCGCGACGTCAGAGAACGCTGTGATCAGGGTGCTGCCGTCCGCGCGCGGAAAAACCTCGATCGATATTGTGCTGCCGTTTTGCTCATACTCCAGGAATAATGCATCGGCCGGAACGTCCGTGCCGGTGTCGTACACGATGCTTGGACTTCGCTGCCCGTACACGGCGGGCAGTCGCATCCATTGGGTCGCCAGCAGCGACCATGGTCCCATGGCGATGACAACGGCATCCGCCTCGACGACGCCGCCATCGATCTCGACGCCCTTCACGGTCGTTCCGCCCGCATCGCGCGCGACGCCGTTGACACGTCCCCGGCGCAGCTCGGCGCCTTGCGCGAGCGCCGCGTTCATCATCGCCGAGGTGAATTTGCGCGGATGAACGATGGCCGTCGTATCCGTCGTGCCGAGCCGGTGCGCGATGACGACGCCGTTGGACAGCCAGCCGAGCGCGGATGGTGCGTCACGCTGCGCGTCATCGCTGGCAACGAAGCCGCCATAGGCGGTCATGCGGCGGTAGGCCCAATCGCCTGTGATCTCGTGCGGTAGTTGCGCGTGGAGCGCAAAGCTGCGCCGCACCAGCGCATCGAGCGGCGTTCCGGCGCACCAGTCGAGCGCGAGGAATCCCCCGGCCTTGCCGGATGCCGCGGCGGCTACTTCGGTCCGCTCGACGACGACGACTTCGGCGCCGCGGCGGCTGAGGAAATAGGCGGCGCAGGCGCCGATCACGCCGCCGCCGCAGATGACAACGCGCATGGTGTCTTTCCCTGGCAATCCCGTCACGCACCAAGGCGACTATCAAAACAATTCGGCGCCGGCGGGGCACGCCGGCGCCTCGTCGTGATCCGGCTCGCGCTGTCTCAGCCCGGCCCGGCGCCTTGCGTCGCTGTGTACACGGCGTAGAGCGACTGGCTCGCGGCCATGAACAGGCGGTTGCGCTTGGGGCCGCCAAAGCACACGTTGCCGCACACCTCCGGCAGGCGGATGCGGCCGAGCAGTTTGCCTTCCGGCGACCACACCGTCACGCCGCTATAGCCGACGGCGCGGCCGGCGTTGCTGGAGGCCCAGACATTGCCATTGACGTCACAGCGCACGCCGTCCGGCCCGCACTTCACGCCGTCGATCGTGAAGTCGCTGAACAGCTTTTGATTGGAGAGCTTGTTGTCGCTGCCGACGTCGAAGACGTGCACGTCGCCCTTGCCACCGGCGCCCGTATCGCCTGGACCCTTGCCGGTCGAGACGACGTAGAGCTTCTTGAAGTCGGGCGAGAAGCAGAGACCGTTGGGATCGGGCACCTGGTCCTCGCTGACCACGAGGTCGATGCGGCCACTGGGGTCGATGCGATAGCAATTGGTCGGCAGCTCGCGCTTGCCCGGCGCGAAGCCGGCCGGCTGGCCGATCCGCGGATTGAGCTTGCCGGCGGCGTTGCTCGGACCGCCCGGACCATCCGGCTCGCCCTCATAGAGCTGGCCGCCATAGGGGGGGTCGGTGAACCAGTAGCTGCCGTCGGGATGCGCGACGATGTCGTTCGGCGAGTTCAGCTTCTTGCCCTGATAGGAGTCGGCGAGCACCGTGGCGGTACCGTCATGCTCGTAGCGGGTGACGCGACGGGTCAGATGCTCGCAGGAGAGCTGGCGGCCCTGGAAGTCGAAGGAGTTGCCGTTGCTGTAGTTGGACGGCGTGCGGAATACGCTGACATGACCATCATCCTCGCTCCAGCGCATCTGCCGGTTGTTGGGAATGTCGCTCCACAGGAGGTAGCGGCCTTGCGAGTTCCACGCCGGCCCTTCGGCCCAGAGCAGTCCGGTATGAAGCCGCTTGATCGCCGTGTTCGGTTGCGCGAGGTCGTTGAAGGACGGATCGACCGCGATGATGTCGGGGTCCCAGAAATAGGTGGTCGGCGCGCCACGCGAGCTGAAGTCACGGGGCGGATTTGTGATCGTCGTCGGCGGTGCCGCCGGCGCGTTCTGCGCCAGTGCGGCGCCGGCACCCGTCATCGTTGCGCCTGCAGCGATCGCAAGGCCTTGGACGAGTGATCGTCGTGAAAGCGTGGTGTCTGGATCGCGCTGCTCGGAATCGCACAGTTGGCGTGTCATCGCTTCCTCCGGGTGGGGGTTCCGCCGGCCGGTTGATTCCGGCCGAGCGGCCGCAGGTTAGTCCGACCGGCCTCGAGTTACGAGTGCGGCCGTTCTCCTTCATGATCAACGGGCGTGAAATGCAGCATGACATTGATGCGAACGATTTTCGTCGGTGAATTCGCACCGTCGGCGAGACATTTGTGCACCGGTAGGCACGCGAGAGAGCGAGTAAGCCTTATTGACGTGTTGGTTCCGGGAAATACCGACCTCAAGAAAAAATCAAGCGCTTCTAAAGCCAAAAATACATGAACGGCCAGTCTCTTGGGACGGTTCTATCGACTAACGACAGAGATCGCTCCTTTGGCAGTTCAGCATCCAGGGCGCGAGAGAACTGGGATCAATACCCCTGTCGGTCCCCTAGCCACGGCGGACCTTGGAAGTCCAAGTGCAAATTAAGACCACTGGATGGCCTGTTCCGTACAGCTTGGTCGTAGCGGTGGTCGCCATGAAACGAAGGGACTTTATTCGGCTTGTCGCCGGCGCAGTAGCTTGTCCTGCGATTGCGCGCGCGCAAGAGGCACGGAAGGTCTATCGCATCCTCTGGATCTCCACGGGCTCCGAACCGGATCCGTTCCTGGACGGTTTTCGCGAGGGGCTGGGCGCCCTGGGTTATGTCGAAGGCAAGAACGTCACCCTCGAGAAGCACTATGGAACTCCTTCGGCTCTGCGCCAGATCATTTCGCAACTGAGACGCGGTGAGGTCGACCTTGCGGTTTCCAGTGGCCCGGCAACGCGTGCCATGGCTACCGTCAAGGACATCCCCATCCTGTTTGCTCTCAGCGGCGACCCGGTGGCTTTGGGGGTGGTCAAAAGCCTGGCGCAACCTGGCACCAATTTCACCGGCAGCACGTTCCTCTCGCTTGAGCTAGCGGGAAAGCGCGTTGAGCTGCTCAAGGATATCTATCCCAGAATTCGCAGGCTCGCCGTTCTCTCGAACACGGACCATCCGGGGGAACCCTCGGAGTGGCGCGCGACCCAACAGACATGCGCAGGGCTGGACATCCTGCCGGTCTATATTCCCTTCTCCGGCGCGCGCGAGCTTAACAATGCGCTCGAGGTTGCGGCTGGCTCGGAAGCCGACGCCATCCTCGTGTTTCCCGATGTTGTGACAATGGTTGATCGGACGACACTCGCGGAGTTCGCGCTGGCGCAGCGGCTCCCTTCGATGTTCGGCTGGTCCGAGTATTGCGAGGCCGGCGGACTTTTGAGTTACGGCGCCAACCAGCGCGCGACCTATCGGTGGCTTGCAAATTACGCCGACCGGATCCTGCGCGGCGAAGATCCTGCCGTTCTTCCCGTCATCCGGCCCGAAAAGTTCGAACTGGTGATCAATCTGAAGACGGCTCGGCACCTTGGCGTAGAGCTGGATACATCTTCAATCCTGTTTCGCGCCAACAAGGTGATTGCCTGAGATCGCTATGTCAAAATTCGTTGCACAATCTTCGTTGACTGTCCGTGGCGACGCGAAGCGGCCGCACCGCTCTCTGTTTTGCAAGTACTTCGCGACCCTGTTCGTGGCAGCCGTCGTGCCTCTCATCCTTGGGGCGGTGATCGAAGCATCGTTCGGCTATCGCGACCAGCGCCGCCATATCAGCGAGGTTCTGCAGGCCGAGGCTCGTGGTGCGGCGGGCAGGATAGAGGCCTTCACGGATGAAATAAGCGATCAATTGGGCTGGGTCGTGCAATTTCCGTGGGCACAGGGAGACGATGACCGGCACAGGATCGACGCGTTGCGTCTGTTGCAGCAGGTGCCGGCAATCGTCTCCGTCTCGCTGCTCGACGAGAGCGGGACCGAGCGCGTTTTTGTGTCCAGGCTGCGTTTAAACAAGACCGGCCGAGGGATCGACCTATCCGCGGATCCCGCAGTGATCGGCGCGCGCGCCAACAAGCTCTGGTACGGTCCCATCCAGTATCAGCACGAGTCCGAGCCATATATGAGGATCGCGGTCGCCGGAAACCTTCCGGCCGCTGGGGTTGCCATCGCCGAGGTCAACCTGAAGCTGATCTGGGACGTTATTGCCGCGATAAGGATCGGTCAGACCGGCTATGCCATGATCGTCGACGATTCCGGGCAGCTGATCGCCCATCCAGACATCAGCCTGGTCCTGCGCGGCCGTGCCGGTTCCGTTGATTTCGGCCGGATCAAGCAGCTCGTTGGCACCACGAGTAGTGGTGCCGTCATCTCGGGAGACAAAGGTAATCCCGTCGTCGCACTCTCGGTGCATGCACCCGATATCGGCTGGACGGTGATTGCGATGCAGCCGGTCCTGGAGGCATTCGCACCGATCCGCGCGGCATTGTGGCGCTCGTCGCTTCTGATTGCGTTCGGTGTGCTGATCGCGCTCGCGCTGGCCTACTGGCGGGCCCACCGGATGTCCGGTCCGATCAAGCAATTGGAGGAGGGCGTCGAGCGGATCGGTACCGGACATTTCGACCACCGCATTGGGATTTCCAGTCGTGACGAATTGGAGCAATTGGCGGTCCGTTTCAACGAGATGGCGTCGGAGCTGGCGATCTCGCAGCAGAAATCCGTCCGCATAGACCGGCTGAAGCAATTTCTTGCGCCCCAAGTTGCCGAACTCGTCGAACATTCCGCCGAACTGCTCGAAGGACAGCGGCGTGAAGTCGTCGTGGTTTTCGGTGACTTGCGTGGCTTCACGGCATTCGCCGCGCGCGCCGAACCGGACGTCATCATGGCCGTCCTGCGCGAATACTATGCGGCAGTGGGAGCTGTCACGACTCGCCACGAGGCCACGTTGATCCGCTTCGCCGGAGACGGTGTGATGCTTCTCGTCAACGCGCCGGTTGCCTGCGACAAGCCCGCAAACCACGCTGTTCAGCTCGCGATCGATCTGCAGGTCGCGGTGCAGTCGATTGCCGGAAAATGGTGCGCCGCCGGTCACGCGATTGGCTTCGGCGTCGGTATCGCAATGGGAACGGCGACGGTCGGAACCGTCGGCTATGAGGGACGGCTCGACTACACGGCCCTCGGCAATGTCGTCAACCTGGCGTCTCGGCTATGCGGGCTGGCAAAAGATACGCAAATCCTGACCGACACAGCCGTCGCAGAAAAAGTCAGGGATGCCATCACCCTTGTCTCGATCGGCAAGCAAACTATCAAGGGCTACGATCAGCCCATGGAGATGTTTGCCGTTGCCCAGGGCAATATGCCCTTGGCGCGTCCGGATTCCAGGCCGCGCCCACTTGAAATCGAAGCCTTGTGAGACCGGCGTCTTCGACACAGCGAGGCCGCGCAGGCGGTCGGAGTGAGCGATGTGTTGTTGCATCGTCGCTCTCGCCGCTCCGTCCCACTTTCCCACGCCCGTCGTCGATCCGCTGACGACAGAGCGTTCGCAGGAAACGCCGACGAATTCGGAGTTGAATTCTCGCGTGACGTGCGCTCGTGCGCGTTGACACACGGCGACAAAGTCATACGCTGCACGCGACCGAACATGAGACCGGCGCAAAGCCGCGCAGAAAAGAGCAACATCCACCATGGGTTCACAATCAGTACTACCGCGCCGCACCCTTGGCCGGGCTGGGCTTGACGTGTCAGTCCTCGGCTTCGGGACCGCGCCGCTGGGCGACCTTTTCCTCAGGCTTGACGACCAGACGGCGATCGCCGCCGCGGAGCGGGCGTTCGAGCTTGGCGTCAATCTGCTCGACACTTCCCCGCTCTATGGCTACGGGCTGTCGGAGCACCGCTGCGGCACCGCGCTGCGGCGCGTGGCCCGCGAGGACGTCATCCTCTGCACCAAGGTCGGTCGCTGGATGGACCCGTTTCGCCAGCCGGAAAATCGGGCGGGCTTTGTTGGCGGGCAGCCGCACCGCCCCGTGGTCGACTATTCCTATGACGGCACGATGCGGTCGGTTGAGCAGTCGCTGCTGCGGCTCGGCACCGACCGGATCGACCTGCTGCTGATCCACGACGTCGACGTCTGGACGCACGGTGCTGCCGCGATCGAGGACCGGTTTCGCGAGGCGATGTCCGGCGCTTATGTTGCGCTGGACAAGCTCCGCGCGGAGGGTGTGGTCGCGGGCATAGGGATCGGCGTGAACGAAGCCGACATGTGTGTGCGCTTTGCCAAAGCCGGCACGTTCGACGTGATGCTGCTGGCCGGGCGTTATTCGCTGCTCGAGCAGCCGGCGCTGAAGGAATTCTTGCCGCTGGCGCTTGACCAGGGAATTGCCGTGCTGCTCGGCGGCGTCTTCAATTCGGGCATTCTCGCCACCGGTGCGGTCAAGGGCGCCAAGTACAACTATCAGGATGCGCCGCCGGAGATCATGGCGAAGGTCGCCGAGATCCAGCGCGTTTGCGAGACCCATGGCGTCGCGCTGCCGACGGCCGCCGTGCAATTCGCGCTCGGCCATCCGGCGGTAGCGAGCGTGGTGCTGGGGGCGCATAGTCCAGAGGAAGTCGAGCGCAACGTGGCAGCGCTTACGACCAAGGTGCCGAGCGCGCTCTGGGCCGATCTGAAGTCTGCGCGCCTGCTCGACGCGGATGCGCCGGTGCCCGCGTGAGCGCGTTGATAGCCGCTATTTTCCAGCGCCCGTCGTCAGGCCGCTGACGATGTAGCGTTCGAGGAAGATGCCGACCACGACGAGCGGCGCGATCGCCGCCGTCGACAGTGCCGCCATCGACCACCAGTTGATGCCCTGCGAGCCGGTCTGGCTCGCCACCATCACCGGCAGCGTCTTCGCGTCGGTGCTGGTGAGTAGAGCGGCAAAGAAATATTCGTTCCAGCACAGCACCAGCGAGAGGATGAACGCGGCGACCATGCCGGGCACCGCGAGCGGCAAGATGATGCGCAGGAACGCGCCCCAGGTCGACAAGCCGTCCACGAAGGCGGCCTCATCGAGCTCGATCGGAATCGCGTTGAACTGGTCACGCATGATCCAGATGACGATCGGCAGCACAGTCAGCGTGTAGAGCAGGATCAGGCCAAACGTCGTGTCGAGCAGCGCCAGGGCCTTGTAGAGCACGAGGAACGGCAGCGCGAGCACCACCGGCGGCAGGATCAGCTGCGACATGAAGAAGAACAGGATGTCGTCATTGCGCATCCAGGCGAACTTGTAGCGAAAGCGGCTCAAACCGTAAGCGGCGAGCGATCCGAGCACGAGCGCCAGCAGCGATGCGCCGACCGAAGTGAGGATGCTGTTGACGAAACGGTTCATGAATTCGGAGCGCGCGGTCGAGGTCCCGAACAGCGTATCGGGCGACAGACCGAGCGAGCGCCAGCCTTTCCAGTCCGGCTGGAAATCGACCCAGGGAATCAGGTGCGCCTGCGTCACATCGACCGCCGATTTGAACGAGGTCGTGACGGTCCAGTAGATCGGAAAAAGGCAGATGAAGGTCCAGAGCAGCAATGCGGCGTAGATCAGCGTGCGGCCGAGCATGCGCTTGGCACGTGGCCCAGCGGGATGTCTTGGAACGGGTTTCGATGTCGCGATCGACATGGACAAGCGTGTAACTCCGTTTCGAACCTAAAGCATGATCCGGAAAAGTGTGCAGCGGTTTTCCGAAAAGATCATGCCAAAACAACAACCTGAAGCGCGATGATGATTCTTCTTAATCTCATCGCTTTAGACCACCTTCTGCGTCCAGCGCCTCGAAAGGCGCAACATCAGCGTCAGCAGCACGATGATCAGCAGCAGATAGACCATGGCGAGCGCCGTGCCGTATCCGACGTTCGAGCGGTCGCGGTAGACGCGGTAGATGAAGCTCGACACCGTGTCGGTCGCGCCGCCGGGGCCGCCGGCTGTCACGTTGATCACGATGTCGGCGAGCTTCAGCTTGAAGATGATACGGATGATCAGGACCGTGATGCTGACCGGCAGCATGATCGGGAAGGTGACGTGCCAGAACGACTGCCAGCCATTTGCGCCGTCGACCTTGGCCGCTTCCTGCACCTCCTTCGGCATCGCTTGCAGGCCTGCGAGCAGGATGATCATGATGAAGGGGATCGAGACCCAGGCGTCCATCGCCTGGATGCTGAAGCGCGCCATCCAGGGCGAAGCGAAGAATGCCGGGTTGTCCCAGCCGAGATAGCGCGCCAGCGTCGCCGCCGGGCCGAAGCGATATTCCAGCAGCGATTTGCCGATCATCCAGCTCACTGCGACGGGGCTGAGCATCATCGGCAACAGGAAGACCACGCGGAAGAATTTTCTCGCGCGGATCTCGGCACTGAGCAAGAGCGCCAGGCCGAACGCGATCGCGTACTCGCCGAGCACCGCGACGGTATAAAAGACCATGTTGCCGAGCGCATTCCAGTAGTAGGTGTCGTTCAGCATTCCCTTCAGATTGTCGAAGCCGGAAAAGCGCGGGCCCTCGATCGAGCTGAGATTCCAGTCGAGTGAGGCGATGTAGATCCCGAAGATCGTCGGGAAGATCACGACGGCGACGGTGAAGAACACCGCCGGCAGCAGGAACAGCGCGCGCTGGCCACGCTCGCCACGGGTCAAAATTTGTCCGACGCCAAAAGCGACGGCCCAGACGAGATAAGCGATGAGGATCGGCCGCCAATCGGAAAATCCGGCCGTAATTGTGCCGGTCGTGTGCAAGACCTGAATGAGGACGACGAGCAGGAAGCCGAGCGAGGCCAGCAGAACCAGCGCGCGGCCGGCGGCTTTCCTGCTGCCGGGAGCGCGCTTCGTCGCCGGCTGGTGGTGCGCATCGCTAACGGGTACGGAATTCTGCATCGAGATCAGTCGCATTCAGTGCCGGTTCCGGCGCCGGGCAAGTTTTCGGCTGGCGCCGTGGGGCGCCAGCCGAGGGTAGATGATCTTGCGTGGGCGCGCTACACGCCGAGCGAGGCCTTATAGAGCCCGATCTGCCGTTCGCGCCCGATCTGGTCGGTCAGCTTCTCCCAGGCCGCCGCGATGTTGTTCGCCCCGGTCTGCGCGTCGACCTTGCCAGCGAAGATCTTCGTCAGCTCGTCTTCCGCAATGCTGTAGTACTGGAAGATGCCGGGAATGCGCGGCTCCACGGCGCGGTTCGGGTGGTTGTAGGAGCCGAGCTGCGAGTTCAGGTAGGACGTGATGTACTTGCGATCGTAGCCCGCGGCCACCCACTCATCGTATTGGAAGTGGCTGGTCCGGTGGGCCTGGAAGCCCGACGGGTACAGCACCATCCAGAACGAGAGGTCCTTGCCGCCGAGATGCGCGGCTGCGCTCCAGGCGGCCTTGTGCTTCTTCTCGTCACCATTGACACGCGCCATCACATAGATGCCCCAGCCGAGATAGGCGCAGTTCGGGGCATGGTTCGGACCGCTCGCAAGCTTGTCCCACTGGCCGGTCTTGGCGTTGTAGACATCGTCCGAGCCGGGCAGGATGTCGAAGCCGACGACGTCGCCGATCACCGAGGTGTCGCTCGCCTTCGCCACCTGGCCGATGTCGCCCCACCAGGGGATCATCGAGCCGATGCCGGCCAGGAATTGCTGGAAGCCGGTGGTGTTCGGGTCGGCATTCAGCTGATCGGCCGGCTCGGATGGCAGCGCGTCGATCACGTCCTGGATGGCGCGCACCCAGGCCGGATTGTTGATGCGCGGCTTCATCGTGTCGATGTCGAACAGCCAGGCCTTGTCGTCGGGATGCTTGGCATAGGCCGAGGCGCGGCTGCCGAGGAAATAGAAGCCGAACCCGCCCCAGGGTTTTGGTGCATCGAGATAGCCGTAGACGTTCTGGTTCTTGAACTTCTTTCCCTTGAGGAATTTCGTCACCGCCTGGACTTGCTGCCAGGTTTTTGGCACGCCCCATTCGCCGGTGTTGCCGGCTTCCTTCCAGGCCTTGGCGAGCGCTGCGTCCGAGAACACATCGGTGCGATAGTTGAAGTTGTGGCAGTCGCCGTCGATCGTGACGCGATAGGTCTTGCCGTTCCATGTGCCGACCGGCGGCTTCAGATAGTCGACATAATCATCGATATCGATCTGCTTCTTGACCCAGTCCGGCATCTCTGACGCCAGGCCCTTGCCGCAGACATCGCCTTCGAACGGCGCGCCCATCTCCAGGATGTCGAAATCGACTGTGCCGGTCGCGATCGCCTGCTGGAGTCGCGGGTTGTAGTCGGCCTGAGCGAGATCGATCCAGGAGATTTTTGCGCCCGTATAGGCCTCCCACGGCTTGAGAAAGCCGCGGAACAGGAGGTTATGCAGGTTCTGATTATTCAGTCCCATGAAGGAGAGCTCGACGCCCTTGAACTCGCCTTCCTTGATGCTCGCCTTGGTCGGGCCGAGGCAGAGCTCGCCGACCTTCTGCCAGTCGGCGTCGGTTGGCGAGCCCTTGCCCACGCCTGGAATTTGCCCAATCTGCGCGCGAAGATTGTTTTGTGCTAGCGCAATCTCCGAGAACGTGCCGAGCGCTCCGCTCGTGCCCAATGCTGCGGCGCTTGCCGCACCCTTCAGCACCGTACGCCGGTTCGGACGGAGTGCGGAAAGCCAATCATAGTCTTGCTGTTTCATCGCGATACCCTCCCTTGTTGACTTTCTTGATGTGAAGTCTGAGTAGCCGAAGCACACCGAGGACGTGAGGCTCGTGGACTTCAGTGTCGTCGTGATGGGTGACTGATGCCGCGTTCGAGTATGCAGCGGCGCCCATCAATGTCAACGAAAGCACGCGGAGTTGAAGCCGCCTGCCACCAATCAGAAATGACGAAGAGAATTCTCGCGATGCCGCGCTGCAAGATGGATGCTCGCGCGCGACATCATCTCGATGTCATATTCATGCCGAACGTGCCGCGCAGCCCTTTCCTCGTTAGCTCAAGCATCGGGCGGGATGACGCCCTTCTTGAAGATGAAGCAGCCATAGAAGCGCCGCTCCCCGGTCTGGATCACGCAATAGGATTTTTTTGCGAGCTCGTAGAAGGCGAAGCGCTCGATCGAGCCCATAGGGGAGGATTTCCCCTCCGCCGCGTCGATTTCGGCCTGCACCTCGCGCTGCACGGGCGGAATCTCGTTGGGCTGGCCGACGATCTCCATGCGCGATGCCGGTTTGTCGACAAAGCTGTCGAGCGGCAGCACCGACAGGATCGCGCGCGCGGCGCGTGCAGTGGTGACATTGTCGATGCGAATGAGCTTGCCCAGCACGGTCTGGCGCGCCACCGCATCGGCCGGAAAATTGGTGTCGCAGAGCACGAGGTCGTCGCCGTGTCCCATGGACCGCAGCGCGTAAAGAACATCGGCATTTAGAAACGGGTCGATCGATTTCAGCATGCAACGCCTCCCGGGACATAGGTCAGTTTCTTAGGCTGACGACTATCCAACGTCACGGCGCTGCCGTCCATATCGACGTAAAGTCCACAGTCCGGTTCAAGTCGGCTTGAACCGGACTCCGTTGGTGCGCTCAAAGCCCCAGCCGGTCAGAGCAGCCCGTTCTTCTTCAGGATCTCCGGGGCATTCTCCTTGGTGATCAGCATCGTCGGCAACGTGATGACCGGCTCCAGCTTTTCGCCCTTGAGCAGCTTGACCGCCTGCCGCAGGCCTTCGGCACCGGGCGTCGCATAGAGGAACGTCGCGGTCAGCTGACCCTTGGAGACCCAGGTGACGCCTTCGTCCGGCAGCCCGTCGATGCCGATGATGAACTTGATGTCCTTGTCGCGGCCGGCGTCCTTGGCGGCGAGATAGGCACCATAGGCCATCGGATCATTGTGACCGTAGACCAGGTCGATCTTCTCGTTGTTGCGCAACGCGGTCGTCATGATGTTGTAGGCCTTGTCCTGCTTCCAGTCGCCGGACTGGTTGTTGAGCAGATACTTGATGCCCGACTCCTTGTCGGTGTGGGCATGGAAGCCGTCGTGCCGGTCATGCGCGGGCTGGGTGCCCATGCCGCCCCAGATCTCGACGACGTTGCCGGTTGCCTTGCCTGGCCCGCCGAGCAGCTTCACCGCGTGCTCGCCGGCGGCTTTGCCGATCGCGACATTGTCGCCGCCGATGAACTGGGTGATGCGCTTGGTGTCGACGTTGCGGTCGAGCACGATGACCGGAATCTTGGCGTCGATCGCCTTCTCGACGACGCCGGTCAGTCCCGCGGACTCCTTGGGCGAGATCAAGAGTACGTTGACCTGCTGCACGATGAGGTTTTCGCAGTCGGCGACCTGCTTCTCGGTCTTGTCCTGGCCGTCGGTGATGACGAGGTCGACGTCCGGCTGGTTCTTCGCTTCGGCCTGGATGTCCTTGTTGAACTGCACGCGCCATGGTTCGAGCGTTGTGCATTGGCTGAAGCCGACCTTCCACTTGCCCGCGGCTTTGGCAGGACTCCAGCCGGCCGGCAGATAGACGGTCATGGCCGCACCGGCCATGGTGGTCGACAGTTTCAAGAATTCACGACGCTTCATCGAGATCCTCCCTTGCTTTTGCTTGCGCCTTTGCGGCGTTTGGCAGCCGATAGGCTTCGGCTGTTTTCGGATCGGCATGGACGTCCCGCGACCGGTTGAACCGCCATCGCGAGATGAGCTGGCCGAGATTCTGTTCCTGCACCAGCACGGTGCAGACGATGATCAGGCCCTTCATCAGGAGCTGGACGTTGGAGTCGATATTCTGAAGCTGAAGAATGTCCGACAGGAGCCCGAAGATCAGGACGCCGACGAAGGTGCCGGCGAGGCCGCCACGACCGCCCATCAGGCTGGTGCCGCCGATCACCACCGCAGCGATCGCGTCGAGCTCGAGGCCTGCGCCGGCATCGGGCTTGCCTTGCCTGTATTGTGCGACGAACAGCACGCCGGCGATTCCGGCGAGCAGTCCGGACAGAAGATAGGCCGTAAGCTGGACCTGGGCGACCTTGATGCCCGAGAGCTTGGCAGCCTCGACGTTCCCGCCGATCGCATACGCATAGCGGCCGAACGTCGTGAAACGCAGGATCGCGCCGAACAGGACGATCGCCGCCAGGAAGAAGACGCTCGGCACCGGCAGCACGCCCCAGAGCATCGAGCGCAGCAGCTCGAAGGCCTCGGTGGCGTTCGTGCCGGTGTAGACCGGCACAACGGCATTGTCCGATCCGGCGGTCAATCGTGCGATGCCGAGTGCGCTGACCATCATCGCGAGCGTCACGATGAAGGGCTGCATCCGGCCGGCGACGATCAGGAGCCCGTTGAGGGCTCCGAGTAGCAATGCGAGGCAAGGCGCCACCAGGAGCACGCCGAGCACGCCGAACTTGCCGGCCACCTGGCTCGCGGTCCACCACGCGATCGCGATCGCGACGATCAGGCCGAGCAGCGTGGGAATGCCGACGCTGTGCCAGCGCGACAGCGCGATGTCGCGGCGCCGCCCGGCGCCGACATCGCGGCCGCGGGCAAGGCCTGCGAATATGAAGCGCGCAGCCAGCGCGGCGGCCGCGCCGCAGACGAGCACGGCCGCCGGCACGCCCAGCGCCGAGGCCGCCGTCCAGCCCGGCTTGGTGAGCAGCATTGCGCATATCACCGTCGAAAAACCCATGACGGAGCCGACTGACAGATCGATGCCACCGAGCAGGATGACCATGGTCATGCCGGTTGCGACCAGTCCGGTGATCGAGACCTGACGGAGCACGTCGGTGAGATTGCCGTAGGACAGGAAGATGTTGTTGCCGGACGAGGTGTGCGGCGAGGTGAGGGCGCCGATCAGGCAGATCAATAGCAACCCCCAATAGAGCTTGGTTTGCGAGAGGAGTTTGAGTGCCTTCATGATGCTTCTTCCTGCGACCACGCCGCCATGCCCGGTGCGGCAAGGCGCATCACCGCCTCCTGCGTCGCATTCTCGCGCGTCAGGAGGCCGGTCTGCCGTCCCTCGCACATCACGAGGATGCGGTCGGACAACAAGAGAAGTTCGGGCATTTCCGAGGTCACCACGATGATGCCGAGGCCCTGTGCGGCGAGATCGAAGATCAGGCGATAGATTTCCTGCTTCGCGCCGATGTCGATGCCGCGGGTTGGCTCGTCGAGCAGCAGAATGCGCGGCTCGGTGGCGAGCCACTTGCCGATCACGACCTTCTGCTGGTTGCCGCCCGACAGCGTTGCGGCCGCCTGTCCAATGCCGGTGCAGCGGACCGACAACCGGCCGACCATCTCGCGAGCCAATGCACGTTCGCGTGCGAAGGAGCGCAGGCCGAATTGCGACAATACCCCGATCGACGGCAGCGCGATGTTGTCGCAGATCGAGGCGGCAAGGTGCAGGCCGCGCTCCTTGCGATCCTCGCTGACGAGCGCAAGGCCGAGGCGATAGGCATCCGCCGGCGCGTTGATGTCGGCGGTCTCATCGTCGATCGTGATGGTGCCGCCGCACCAGCCGCGCGCGACGCCGAAGATGGATTCCAGAATCTCGGTCCGTCCGGAGCCGAGCAGGCCGCCGATACCCAAAATCTCGCCGCGCCTGAGCTCGAAGCTGACGCCGTGCAGCATCCGGCGCCATCCGCGCGGACTGAGCGTGTCGAGCGTCAAGTCCTTGACCGACAGGATGACCGCGCCATCCGCCGCCGCCGCACCGCGGTCGCTTGCGGCCATGTCGCGGCCGACCATCGCCGAGATGATCGCGCCGCGCGACAATTCGCCGATTGGGGCCGTGACCACCCGCCTGCCGTCGCGCAGCACGGTGACGCGGTCGGCGAGCTCGAGCACCTCCTCGATGCGGTGCGAGGTGTAGATGACCGCGACGCCCTCGGCTGCGAGCTGTTGCACGATCTTGAACAGCGTCTCGCATTCCGACGACGACAGCGCCGAGGTCGGCTCGTCCATGATGAGGATACGGGCATCGAGCGACAGCGCCTTGGCGATTTCCACCAGCTGCTGCTCGCCGACACGCAAGTCGGCAACGCGACTCTCCGCGTCGAGCCTCACGCCCAGCCGGGCCAGCAGGCGCTCGGCCGCCTCGACCATGCGGCGGCGATCGATCAGCAGGCCCGCGATCAGTGGCTCGCGACCAAGAAAGATGTTGTCGGCCACGCTCAGCTCGGGGACGAGATTGAGCTCCTGGTGGATGATCGCGACGCCGGCTTCCTCGGCGTCGCGCACGCCGGCGAACGACATCGCCTGGCCCTCGACCTGAATGGTGCCGTCATAGCTCGTGTGCACGCCGGCGAGGATCTTCATCAGAGTGCTCTTGCCGGCGCCGTTCTCGCCCATCAGTGCGTGCACTTCGCCGGGGCGCAGATCGAAGTCGACATTGTGGAGAGCCTTCACTCCAGCGAAGGACTTGGAGACCTGTTCGGCGGAGAGAGCGACGTGACCGCTCGGCGCGCCGGCGCGAGCGCCAAGCTCGATCACGCGGGAGGACGCGCGTGATTCATCCTGCGCTCCGAGAGCACCGACGCGTGCTTCCATTGCTGCTCCTCCCAGCCCCGACTCTTCAGTCTTTGACCAACATTGAGCCGCAGGGGGTGATGGTTGTTGTTTTGCTGATATGCTAGTTATATCAGTCGTCGTTCGTCAAGCCTTCGTCCGCGCAATTGGACTTCGCCAACCGAAAAAGTGAAAATCAGCCTGGGATCAAAGCATGCATTCAATCGGCGGGTTCAGGGGCGGCGGAACTGTTGCAGCGCGAGGGCGCAGGGCAGGCGGGTCGAAAGTCGATCAGGCGTACCTCGCGTTGAAGCGCGCGATCGTATCGGGACAACTCGCGCCCGAAACACCAATCGACAAGAATGAGTGGTGCGCGACCTTCGACGTGTCGCGGCTGTCGATCACGACTGCGATCAACCGGCTTGCCTTCGAAGGCCTCGTCGTGGTCGAGCCGCAGCGCGGCTCCTATGTCGCGCGGATTCACCTTGAGGATGTGCGGCAATGGATGCTGATGCGTCGCGCGCTGGAGGTGGAGGTCGTCGAGGTCTGTGCCGCCGACATGTCGGACGAGGCGATCGCGGCGCTTGGTCAGAATCTCGCCTATCAGAAAGCCGCCATCGCCAGCGGTGATCTTGGAGGCTTTCATGAACTCGACACCAGGTTTCATCGCCAGATGACCGAAACCTTGAATCTTGCGCGGGTTGGCGAGGTGCTTGATCCGATCCGCACTCATCTTGAGCGCGTACGCAGGACTCTGCTTCCCGAGCCCGGGCGGCCCGAGGGGACGTTCCGCGAGCACGAAGCGATCTATCGCGCGATTGCCGCCCACAAGCCGGATCAGGCCAGGCGTGAGATGGCGGATCATCTTGACCGCGTCTCGCGCGAGCTGCAATCCTTTGTCGCCAAGCATCCCGGCTTTTTCGACGAGTAGAGGTCTAACCGGCCGTCATCGCGTCAGGCGAAAGCATCATGTATCTCGGAATCGATCTCGGCACCTCCGCGGTCAAGACGGTCCTCGTCGACGACACCCAGCACGTGATCGCAAGCGCGAGCCGGTCGCTCGCGACGGCCTCGCCGCGACCCGGTTATTCCGAGCAGGATCCGCGGAAATGGATCGAGGCGGCGTTTGCGACGTTGGATGAGCTGAAGGCGGATCATCCGCGCGAGCTGGCCGCGGTCGAGGGCATCGGCCTGTCCGGCCAGATGCATGGCGCCACGCTGCTCGACGCGAATCTCGAGCCGCTCCGCCCCTGCATTCTCTGGAATGATGGCCGCTCTGCAGCCGAGTGCCGTCAACTTGAAGAGCGCTGGCCGACCTTGCGCGCCACGACCGGCAACAAGGCGATGCCCGGCTTCACCGCGCCGAAGCTTTTGTGGATCGCGGCGAACGAGCCCGAGATCTTTGCGGCGACAAAACTCGTGCTGCTGCCGAAGGCCTATCTGCGCCTGGTGCTGACGGGCGAGGCGATCGAGGACGTTTCTGACGCCTCGGGATCGCTGTGGCTCGACGTCGCGCGGCGCGCCTGGTCGGATGAGGGCCTTGCCGCAACGGGCCTGTCACGCGCGCACATGCCGCGGCTGGTCGAAGGCTGTGCGCCATCGGTGCGCCTGACGCGCGAGCTCAGCGAACGCTGGGGCATGGTGAAACGGCCGATGATCGCAGGGGGTGCCGGCGACAACCCGGCCGGTGCGGTCGGCATCGGCGCGATCCGTCCGGGAACCGCGTTCATCTCGCTGGGCACATCCGGCGCGCTGTTGACGCCGACCGACAGGATTGCCGCGAACCCGGATCGCGTGGTGCATACCTTCGCGCATGCGATCCCCGCGATGTGGATTCAGGCCGGCGCGATCCTGTCGGCCGCGTCCTGCCTTGCCTGGATGGCGCGGCTACTCGGCGCCCCGGAGGCCGAGCTGCTGGCGCCGCTCGGTGCATGCCCGCAGGCACCGTCGCCGATAAGTTTCCTGCCTTACCTTGCCGGTGAGCGGACGCCGCATGACGACCCCAATGTGCGCGGCATGCTCGATGGTCTGAGCCACGGCACCGATCGCGCTGATATCGTGCAGGCGGTTCTTGAAGGCGTCGCGTTTGCGCTGGCCGATTGCCGCGATGCGCTCGCGGCTGCCGGCCTCGTAGTTTCGGAGGCCGATGTGATTGGCGGCGGCTCGCGGTCCGCTTTCTGGCTCGCCGTGCTGGCGAACGTGCTGAATATTCCGATCCACCGCTTTGCAGCAGGCGAGACCGGCGCCGCGTTCGGTGCGGCGAGATTGGGGCGCCTTGCTGTCACCGGCGAGGCGATCGCAGCCGTCTGCACGTCGCCGCGGCGCGTCGAGACTTTTGAACCCGAGCGGGCGCTCGCCGATGCCTACGCCGAACGTCTGCCCGCATGGCGCGAGCTGTACCGGCCGCACCATTAGCGTCGTGCGTTCCGCATGTGCACCTCTTCGATATTGTCGGTTCGGTATTGCCCTGCGCCGCCGCCTTTTGTTTAATGGTCGAACCGCGCTAACAACGAAAGAGACGCGGGTGGGAAACGCATTGTGCGCCGGGAGGCACGATGAACGATCCGATCCTCGAGATGCGCGGGGTCTCCAAATCCTTCTTCGGTATCAAGGCGCTGCGCGCCGTTGACCTTACCGTCTATGCGGGCGAGGTCCACGCCCTGATGGGCGAGAACGGTGCCGGAAAATCAACCCTGATGAAAATTTTATCGGGTGCCTACCGGCCCGATCCCGGCGGCGAGATCCGCATCGAGGGCAAGCCGGTACGGATCGAAGGCCCGCTCGGCGGCCGCGCTGCCGGCATCTCGATCATCTATCAGGAACTGTCCTTGGCCCCCAACTTGACCGTCGCGGAGAATATTTATCTCGGCCGCGAGGTCTCACGTTCTGGATTGCTCGCGCGCAGCGACATGCGCGTCGGTGTCGGCCCGATCCTGGAGCGGCTGGGCGCCGACTTCACCCCGTCGACGCTGGTGGCACATCTTTCCATGGGCCAGCGCCAGCTGGTCGAGATCGCGCGTGCGCTGCACGCGCGTTCCAAAATCCTGATCATGGATGAGCCGACGACCGCGCTGTCGGCCGGCGAGAGCGAGCGGCTGTTCGCGCTGGTCCGGCAACTGCGCGCCGAAGGGCTTGCCATCATCTATATCTCGCATCGTATGGACGAGGTCTATGCGCTCGGCGATCGCGTCACGGTGCTCCGTGACGGACGTCTGGTCGGCTCGCTCGACAAGTCTGACATCCGCGCCGACAGCATCGTCCGCATGATGGTCGGGCGCGACGTCTCGTCTTTCTACAAGAAGGACCACGATCCCGAGGCTGGAAAGGGGCATCCGGTACTCACCGCGACCGATATGTCCGACGGGCAGCGCGTCAAGGGCTGTTCGCTGACCGTGCATG
Organism: Bradyrhizobium sp. UFLA05-108; assembly: GCF_059803455.1. NCBI lineage: Bacteria > Pseudomonadati > Pseudomonadota > Alphaproteobacteria > Hyphomicrobiales > Nitrobacteraceae > Bradyrhizobium > Bradyrhizobium sp. UFLA05-108. Next base: position 64,166 of record NZ_JBANAZ010000017.1, read on the forward strand.
CGGGCGAGGTCGTGGGACTGGCCGGCCTGATCGGCGCAGGCCGCACCGAACTTGCACATCTGATCATCGGCGCCGCGCCGAAGATTTCCGGCCGTGTCGAACTCGAAGGCCAGCCAATCGACATCCGCACACCCGGCGAGGCGCTCGAGGCCGGCATCGCCTACCTCACCGAGGACCGCAAGGCGCTCGGCCTGTTCCTGGACATGTCGTGCCAGGATAACATTAACCTTGCCGTGCTTGGGCGCGATGCGAAGCTCGGCTGGTTCCTCGATCGCGACAAGGCGCGTGAGCGCGCCGACAGGGCTTTCGCGGGCTTAAGCATCCGCGCCGCCAACGCCGGCGTCCCCGCGGGCGGACTGTCCGGCGGAAATCAGCAGAAGGTGCTGCTCTCGCGGCTGCTTGCAATCGGCCCCAAAGTCCTGATCCTCGATGAGCCGACGCGCGGCGTCGACGTCGGGGCCAAGTCCGAAATCTATTCGATCATCGACAATCTCGCCAAGGCTGGCACGGCGATCCTCATCATCTCGTCCGATCTGCCCGAGATTATCGGCATCTGCGACCGCGTCATCGTGATGCGACTGGGGCACGTCGAAGGCGAGATCAGGCGAACCGCGACACAGCCGCTGACCGAGGAGGATATCATGGCACTTGCGACGGGGATGGAGCACCTCGATGCCTGATCAGGGATCTTCACCAACAAAGGCGGCCACGGCAAACGGACTTGCCGCTGCCCAGGAGACGAAACGCCAGCGGGTCAGGCTCCTGATCCAGGCGGCCGGCATGCTGCCGGTGCTGCTGCTGCTGTGCGCCGGCTTTCATTACCTGTCGGACGGCCGTTTCTTCACTGGCCAAAATCTCGGCATCGTGCTGCAGCAGGCCGCGGTCAACACCGTGCTGGCGGCGGGCATGACCTTCGTCATCCTCACCGGCGGCATCGACCTGTCGGTCGGCTCGATCCTGGCGGCCTCCGCGATGGCCGGGCTGACCCTGTCAAAACTGCCCGAGCTCGGGGCGCTGTGGCTGCCGGCCGCCGTTCTCACCGGGCTCGGCTTCGGCGTCGTCAATGGCGCGCTGATCGCGCTGCTGCGACTGCCACCCTTCATCGTTACGCTCGGCTCGCTCACCGCCGTGCGCGGTCTGGCGCGCCTGCTCGGCGCCGACACCACCGTGTTCAACCCTTCCATTCCCTATGCCTTCATCGGCAACGGCTCGCTTACTCTCATTCCCGGCGTGATCTCGATTCCCTGGCTATCGGTGATTGCGCTGCTCGTGATCCTCGTTTCCTGGCTGGTGTTGCGCCGAACCGTGCTCGGCGTGCATATCTACGCGGTCGGCGGCAATGAAAGCGCGGCGCGGCTTGCCGGCATCAAGGTCTGGGCGGTGCTGATCTTCGTCTACGGGGTATCGGGACTGTTTGCCGGCCTTGGCGGTGCGATGCAGGCGGCGCGGCTCTATGCAGCCAACGGCTTGCAGCTCGGACAAAGCTACGAGCTCGATGCGATCACGGCCGTGATCCTCGGCGGCACCTCCTTCGTCGGCGGCATCGGCTCGATCTGGGGAACGCTGGTCGGCGCGCTGATCATCGCCGTGCTGTCGAACGGCCTGATCCTGGTCGGCGTATCCGACATCTGGCAATACGTCATCAAGGGACTGGTGATCATCGGCGCCGTCGCGCTCGATCGTTACCGCCTTCAAGGCTCGGCGCGCACCTGACGATCGGTGCGCGAAGGCACGGCCACTCGCGCTGTGGAACTCCGTTGCGGCAACTGGTCAGCCGCGCGGGACATCAAATCAGACCAGGGAGGAAGCCAATGTTGAAGACGATCTCGCTTACCAGCGCCGCCGTGGCGCTTGCCCTGAGCTCCACGCCGCTGCAGGCGAAGGAGCTCAAATCCATCGGCGTCTCGCTCGGTTCACTCGGCAACCCGTTTTTCGTCGCGCTGTCGAAGGGCGCCGAGTTCGAAGCCAAGAAAACCAATCCCAACGTCAAGGTCACGACCGTCGGCTTCGAATACGATCTCGGCAAGCAGGTGACCCAGATCGACAACTTCATCGCCGCCGGCGTCGATCTGATCCTGTTGAACCCCGGCGATCCCAAGGCGATCGGCCCGGCAATCAAGAAAGCGCAGGCCGCCGGCATCATCGTCGTCGCGGTCGATACCGCGGCAGAAGGCGCCGACGCCACGGTGACCACGAACAACGTCCAGGCCGGCGAGATCTCCTGCCAGTACATCGTCGACAAGCTCGGCGGCAAAGGCGACGTGATCATCGAGAACGGGCCGCAGGTCTCCGCGGTGATCGACCGCGTCAACGGTTGCAAGACCGTGTTCGGCAAGAACCCCGGCATCAAGGTTCTGTCCAGCGACCAGGACGGCAAGGGCTCGCGCGAAGGTGGCCTCACAGTGGCGCAAGGCTACCTGACCCGCTTCCCGAAGATCGATGCCATCTTCGCGATCAACGATCCGCAGGCGATCGGCACTGATCTGGCCGCGCGCCAGCAGAGCCGCTCCGGCATCATCATCACCGCCGTCGACGGCGCCCCCGACATCGAGGCCGCGCTGAAAGATCCGCAGTCGCCGCAGATCCAGGCTTCGGCCTCGCAGGATCCGTTCTTCATGGCACGCCGTGCCGTGCAGGTCGGCGTCGGCATCCTGGGCGGGCAGAAGCCCGCCTCGACCGTCGAACTGCTGCCGTCGAAGCTCGTGACGCGCGACAACGTCGCCGACTACAAGGGCTGGACCTCGGATCGCACGCAGTAAGCGGCATCGCCTTTGCCGGCGCCGCCCCTTGCGGGCGGCGCTGGAACGCTGCAAGACGGGAGGCGTTTGTGATCGGCGGCATGTGCCGTTCGACAGAACCCCCATGAGTGCGTCGCCTATGCAGCAATCCGATTCATCGACCTCGTTCGCATCCCGCCTCGTTGGACGATATGCACTTATAACCGGCGCGTCCCAAGGGATCGGGCGTGCGATCGCCGTTCGCTTCGCGCAGGAAGGGGCGACCGTTGCCATCAACTATCTGGAACACCGTACGGATGCGGAGAACACGCTTGCGCTTGCACAGGCGGCCTCGCGCGAGCGCGGCCATGGCGACCGGGATCATGTCGTCATTCAGGCCAATGTCGCTGTCGAGGCGGACATCACGCGGATGTTTGAAACGGTGCTGTCGCGCTGGCGGCGGCTCGATTGCCTCGTCAACAATGCCGGCTTCCAGAAGGAATCGCCGAGCGAGGCGCTCGACATCGAGGCCTATCGGCGCATCATCGACGTCAATCTCAACGGCGCCGTGCTCTGCGCGCAGAAGGCGCTGGCGCATTTCGTGAGCCGGGGAGGCGGCGGTACCATCGTCAACTGCTCGAGCGTGCATCAGATCGTTCCAAAGCCCGGCTATCTCGCCTATTCGATCAGCAAGGGCGGCATGGCGAATCTGACCCGCACGCTCGCGCTCGAATTTGCCGGCCGCGGCATTCGCGTCAACGCCGTCGGGCCGGGCGCGATCGACACGCCGATCAACGCAGCCTGGACCGGGGATACGAAAAAGCGCGCGGACGTCGAGAGTCACATCCCGCTCGGCCGGGTTGGAACGGCCGACGAGATCGCCGCGGTGTTCGCCTTCCTCGCCTCGGACGAGTCGAGCTACATCACCGGTCAGACCATCTACGCCTGCGGGGGTATTACGCTGTTTGGGGAATTCCGCGAGAACTGGGCGAGCTAGAACTCCCGACGTCTGCTACACTCCGCGTCAACCCGAAGGGCGCGCCAGCGCGTGACACAAGCGGCAATCGGGGAGGGGGATCATGTCGACGGCCACGGGCTCTAACGAGCAAGGTAGCGGCTACTTTCCACGCTGGAAGCTGAAGACCTCGGGCGTGATCCTGCCCGAGGAACGGCTGCCCTGGGGCCAGACGATCATCGCCAGCCTCCAGCACGGCGTCGCGATGTCGGGAGCCACGATCATCGCGCCGTTGCTGATGGGGTTCGACCCAAATCTCGCACTGTTCTTTTCCGGCGTCGGCACGCTGATCTTCTTCGTGGTCGTAGCCGGACGTGTGCCGAGCTATCTCGGCTCCAGCTTCGCCTTCATCGCCGTCGTCATCGCTGCGACCGGCTATTCCGGGCAGGGACCGAATCCCAATATCGACGTTGCGCTCGGCGGCATCGTCGGCGCTGGCGCGCTCTATGGCATCATCGCGCTGATCGTGATGTGGGCCGGCGTCGGCTGGGTCGAGCGTCTGATGCCGCCGGTCGTCACTGGTGCGGTGGTCGCCGCGATTGGTCTCAATCTCGCGCCTGTGGCTGTGAAGGCCGTGAGCGCAGGCGCGTTCGACACCTGGGTCGGACTATTGACCGTCCTGATCATCGGCCTGACCGCGGTCGCAGCCCCGGGATTGTGGCGGCGGCTGCCGATCATCGTTGGTGCCGTTGGCGGCTATCTCCTTTATCTCTTGCTTGCCAATGGCCTGGGTCTCGGCAAACCGGTCGACTTCACTCAACTCGCCGCTGCGCCCTGGATAGGCCTGCCCAAATTCACGACGCCGACCTTCCATGCCGACGCGATCTTCCTGATCGCGCCCGTCGCGATCATCCTGGTTGCCGAGAATCTCGGCCACATCAAAGCCATTGGCGTGATGACCGGCCGAAGCCTGGATGGCTATCTCGGCCGCGCGTTCCTCGGCGACAGCCTTGCCACGATCGTCTCCGCCTGCGGCGGGGGCACCGGCGTCACCACCTATGCCGAAAACATCGGCGTCATGGCGGCGACGAAGGTCTATTCGACGATGCTTTTCGCGGTGACCTCGATAGTATCGATCCTGCTCGGCTTCTCGCCGAAATTCGGCGCGCTGATTCTGTCGATCCCGGGTCCCGTGATCGGCGGCCTGTCGATCGTCCTGTTCGGTCTGATCGCGGCGATGGCCGGGCGAATCTGGGTCGAGAACAAGGTCGACTTCTCCAACCCGCGCAACCTGATCACGGTCGCCGTTGCGCTCACTGCCGGTGCCGGCGATCTCACGCTGAAGTTTGGCGCATTCACGATGGGCGGCATCGGCACTGCGACCTTCGGCGCGATCATCCTCTACCAGATTTTGGCCACAAAGGACGCGGGCAACTGATCAGCGGAAGCCGTGATGTGCGGATTTCATCAGGCCACAGGTAGCTCGAGCGCGATGACGCCGTCGCCGCTATCCGTGGATCTGATGCTGTCGCGCGCCACCGATTCGATGGCGGGCCACCGCTCGCGGAACAGCGCTGATGCGTCGTGGAAGTTCGGGGCGTCGACCCTGACACAGCAGGCCCGCCGCTTGCCGCCATCCGCTATCTGAAATGAGAAGGTGAAGCCGACCCGCTCCGCATCGCCGTCGATCGCCCGCAGTTTTTGCATCAGTGTCCCCTGATGTTGCATTCACCGGCGTACCTTGCGTTTTCGATTTGGAAATTCCTGCGGCGCGATTGTGGCGCCGATCAAATAGGTTTGCAGTGTTGCAAACATCTGACACTTGTCGTGAGGTGGCGCTTCAAGGCCTTGTTCCCAATGACTACGATTAAGCCAACAGGCTGAGCGCGTGAGCTGAAGACGGACATGGAAGCGAGACGCCATATCATCGCAAGCGTGGCGCTTGCCGTTGCAATCGCCTTGAGTGGGGTCGTGAATGTCGGCTCATCGGCGCACGCGCAGCCAGCCGCGCTTACCGCGAAGCAGTCAGGAGCGCTCGAGGCCTACAATCGGGCGTTGAGTGACTTCAAGGCGATCCTCAGCCAGCGACGCCGCCAGATCGACGCGCACGAGCCGCTTCCGAACCTGCCGGGACAAGCCCTTTACCTGGCGCGCGTCGACGTCATGAGCACTTACAAGGATCTCACCGATGTACTTCCGTCGCGGATCGGACGGCCCAACAAATACGAGGTTCCAGCGGCGTATTTCGACGCTGATATCGAACCGCTGATCGACGAGTACAGAAATCTTTTCGACGTCATGGAGGCGCCGCCCGCGAATGCGCAGGCCTCACCGACGCCATTCAAGGACGTCGTCGATCTCGGTACTGCGATCGCGCGCGCGAAAGGATTGGATACGAAGGGGGCGGACGCGGCCGGCCGTATCAGCCTGGGGCTGTTCTTCGCCGAGACCAACGGCAAGCAGAATGTCGGCAATGGGCGCTCCAACACCTATATCGGCAGCTTTCAGACCGGCCCGTCCGAAGACCGCAATGGCCGGAAGCGATGGCAAGCGATCAGGCCGTCCATCGCCTCACTTGATCCGAAACTGATCGCGCGCGACGACAAGGAGGAGGCGCGCGTCAGCCTCGACCATCGGCTCAACCACTGGACCGCGGTGCGTGACGGCCTCATGAACGCCCACGCGGATCTCTTCGCGGCGATCCCCGATATCGCCAAGACGCTGCCGGACCCGATCGACCAGATGAAATTCTTCGAACTCATCCAGATCATCCCGACGGCGACGCGAGCCGCGCTGAAGTCGGGCAACTTACTTCGGAGCCGAGTCTCTGACCCGACGGTCATGAAATACTTACGCAACAACAGCATCTTTGCCTATGGACGCGCAGACAGGGCAAGAACGTCAGCGAGCTTCCGTGAAATCCTCGATGCGATGTGGCTGTTCAATCAGAAGTTCGCGCGGGCGCAGGCGGAGTTCGAACGCGTGCGGGCGCGGTGAGGGCATCCACCGCATCTTCTCCGCCAGCTCGCTCCATTCGCCTGCGGAGCCGGCGAGGGCAAGGTCAGGCTCCAATCAGGTCAGTTATCCTGACCATCTTTTGGCGTTGCAGTTTCAGCCATTTCTCGTCTAGAAACGCCTCAACGGGCCTCCCGGCAATGAACCGTCAACGGTTTTGGCCGAGGATTTGTGGCTCAAAGGGTCTGGCAATGCTGATTCGCGGCCAAAAAAATGGGATCTCGGGGGAGGCGGCTCTGGCCGTCGGCACCGCCGCGTCCCGGTCCGCGATCCTGCCCACCCTCCTTCTTGGCGAGCTCCTTCTTACCTGCCCCTGAGGGCCGGCTGGGCGAAACGCGCCTGGGCACTCAGGGGTTGTACGAGATCACCGGACACCTCAAGCGCTCGAGCCAATCGAAGGGCGCACCACCTTAAAGGAAATTTCGAAATGGCCCCCGTGAACAAGTCCGAGAAGGACCGCGTCATTATTTTCGACACCACGCTGCGCGACGGCGAGCAGTGCCCCGGCGCGACCATGACGTTCGAGGAGAAGCTCGAAGTTGCGGAGCTGCTCGACGATATGGGCGTCGACGTGATCGAAGCCGGCTTCCCCATCACCTCCGAAGGCGACTTCCAGGCGGTCAGCGAGATCGCCCGCCGCTCCAAGAATGCCGTCATCGCCGGGTTGTCGCGCGCGCATCCGGCCGACATCGATCGTTGCGCCGAAGCAGTGAAATTTGCAAAGCGCGGCCGCGTCCACACCGTGATCGCGACCTCGCCGCTGCATATGCGGGTGAAGTTGAATAAGACGCCGGAGCAGGTGATCGAGACGTCGGTCGCCATGGTCGCACGCGCCCGCAATCTGATCGACGACGTCGAATGGTCGGCTGAGGACGGCACCCGCAGCGAGATGGACTTTCTCTGCCGCATCGTCGAGGCCGTCATCAAGGCCGGCGCCACCACGGTGAACATCCCCGACACCGTTGGCTACACCACGCCCGATGAGTACACCCACTTCATGAAGACGCTCATCGAGCGCGTGCCGAACTCGGACAAGGCGGTGTTCTCAGTGCACTGCCACAACGACCTCGGCATGGCCGTTGCGAATTCGCTGGCCGGCGTCGTCGGCGGCGCGCGTCAGGTCGAGTGCACCATCAACGGCATCGGCGAGCGCGCTGGCAACGCCGCACTCGAGGAGATCGTGATGGCGATCAACGTGCGCAACGACAAATTCCCGTACTGGAACAAGATCGACACCACGCAGCTCACCCGCGCCTCGAAGGTGGTGTCTGCGGCGACCTCGTTCCCGGTGCAGTACAACAAGGCGATCGTCGGCCGGAACGCGTTCGCGCATGAGAGCGGCATCCATCAGGACGGCGTGCTGAAGGATGCCTCGACCTACGAAATCATGCGGCCGGAGATGGTCGGCCTGAAGCAGTCCTCGCTGGTTCTCGGCAAGCATTCCGGCCGCCACGCCTTCGTGCACAAGCTGGAGGAGATGGGCTACAAGCTCGGCCCGAACCAGCTGGAAGATGCATTTGCGCGGATGAAGGCGCTGGCCGACCGCAAGAAGGACATCTACGACGAGGACATCGAGGCGCTGGTCGACGAGGAAATGGCGGCCTCCCACGACCGCATCAAGCTGACCTCGCTGACCGTGATCGCGGGCACCCATGGTCCGCAGCGCGCGACCATGAAGCTCGATGTCGACGGCCAGACCAGGATCGAGGAAGCCGAGGGCAACGGTCCGGTCGATGCCGTCTTCAACTGCATCAAGGCGCTGGTGCCGCACGAGGCCAAGCTCGAATTGTACCAGGTTCACGCAGTCACCGAAGGCACCGACGCGCAGGCCGAAGTATCGGTCCGTCTGTCCCATGACGGCCGATCAATGACGGCACGCGCGGCGGATCCGGACACGCTGGTGGCCTCCGCCAAGGCCTATCTCGGCGCGCTCAATAAGATCGTCATGAAGCGCCAGCGCGATACGGTGCAGACGGCAGCGGCGAGCTGACGAACGTTGGCTTGTCATTCCGGGGCGTGCGAAGCACGAACCCGGAATCCCGAGATTCCGGGTTCGGCTCTTCGAACTGCCCCGGAATGACGCCGAATACCTGCCCTGCTAACGGCCAATAGCGCCGGTGTGCGCCGGCCTGTATTGATGCAGCCAGCACAAGGATGGGCCGCCCGCGCACCGGGCGGCCCAAACAATAACAAGGGAGACATCATGCGCACCTTCGCGATCGCGGCATCCGTCGCGGCTTTGGTTCTGGGGCTTGCCGGTTCGGCAGCCGCCGACCCGATCGTCATCAAGTTCAGCCACGTCGTCGCGACCGATACGCCGAAGGGCAAGGCGGCCGAGAAGTTCAAGGAGCTTGCCGAGAAATATACCGGCGGCAAGGTGAAGGTCGAGGTCTATCCGAACTCGACGCTCTACAAGGACAAGGAAGAGCTCGAGGCGCTCCAGCTCGGCAGCGTGCAGATGCTGGCGCCGTCGAACTCCAAGTTCGGCCCGCTCGGCATCCGCGAGTTCGAGGTGTTCGATCTGCCCTACATCCTCCCTGACCTGAAGACGCTGCGGAAAGTGACGGAGGGTCCGCTCGGCGCAAAACTGCTCAAGCTGCTGGACGCCAAGGGCATCACCGGCCTTGCCTATTGGGATAACGGCTTCAAGCAGATGAGTGCCAACAAGAAGCTGATCACGCCGGCCGACTATCAGGGCGTGAAATTTCGTATCCAGTCCTCGCGCGTGCTCCAGGCTCAGTTCAAGGCGCTGGGATCGCTGCCGCAGGTGATGGCGTTCTCCGAGGTCTATCAAGCACTCCAGACCGGCGTCGTCGACGGGCAGGAGAATACCTGGTCCAACATCTACACCCAGAAAATGCACGAGGTGCAGAAGTTCATCACCCAGACCAATCACGGCTACATCGGCTACGTCGTGATCGTGAACAAGAAGTTCTGGGACGACCTGCCAACCGATGTCCGCGACCAGCTTGCCAAGGCGATGAAGGAAGCGACCGATTTCAACAACGCGCAGTCGCAGAAGGAGAATGACGATGCGCTCGCCGAGATCAAGAAGAGCGGCAAGAACGAGATCATTGCGCTGACGCCGGAACAGGACGAGGCGATGCGCAAGGCGATGGAGCCGGTCTACAAGGATGCCGCGAGCCGCGTCGGCCAGCCGCTCATCGACGAATTCCAGAAGGAAGCGAAGAGCGCGACGAACTGAGATAGCCTGCGATTATAGAAGGGCTTCCGCGTGCGCCGCGGAAGCCCTTCATTCGTTTGGCGACCATTGTTGCGAATGATTTCAAACTGCGACAATGGAAGCGGTGTTTGCAATGCGGTGTTTGGATATGTCTTGATTACATCTTGGTAAGACTGGCCTCTCTATCGAAGTTGTAAGTTGAACACGGTGCAAATGGCGCCCATCTTCAGGGAACCTTGGAAGAGGAGGTTCGTATGAGGAAGTTCGCCATCGCCGCTATCGCGGTGCTCAGCATCGCCGGCTCCGGCGCTGTCTACGCGCAATATCATCGCTTCTCCGACCACATGCGTCACATGCGCATGAATCCGGAAGACCGTGCCGCCTTGGTCGATGCGCGCATCGCGGCGGTGCATGCCGGCTTGAAGCTGAATGCCGACCAGGAGAAGCTGTGGCCGCCTGTCGAGGCCGCCGTGCGCGACTTCGCCAAGCTACGCATCGATCGCGCCAATGCGCGAATGAACGCTGGCCCGGGCGATGCCGACAGGACGGATGATCCGGTCGCCCGCCTGCGCCAGCGCGCTGACGACATGGGCGCGACGTCCGCGGCGCTGAAGAAGATCGCCGATGCCGCCGATCCCCTCTACAAGACCCTGGATGAGGGTCAGAAGCGGCGTCTGGCCGTCCTGACCCGCCACCAGGGCCCGTTCGGCGGCGAAGGCGGCTGGCACCACCGCTTCATGGAGCGCGGCATGGATCGCATGATGGACCGCGGCATGGACCGCTTCCACGGCGGCGACCGGGATGGCGGGCCGGATCGGGACGGCGGACGCCTGTAAGAGGACCGGGATTCCCCGGATAAATGCGCACGAAGCCGCTGGAATCCGGCGGCTTTTTGCTTTTCCCGGAAATCGGACGAAGCCTTGGAAAACCTCGTCCACATCGCTTGCCTTCCCAGGATCGCTTTGCTAAACGACCGGCCTCGCAAGGCGTTAGCCGCCTTTCGGGCGCATAGCTCAGTTGGTAGAGCAGCTGACTCTTAATCAGCGGGTCCCAGGTTCGAGCCCTGGTGCGCCCACCAAACAAAAACCCCTCTTTTTCAGTAAATTACGAGAGTGGTCGCCGAGAACAAAACGGGTCTCGTGCGACGGTTTTTGTAGTCGGACGTCGCGGGCCGGATTGCGGTGCGACTTATCCTTCCTTGTTTCTGTATCTTCATCCCATTTGATACAGCGCGCGGATCCAATGGCACAGGTCGATTACGTGCTCGTCGTAGAATAGGATGCTAGGGCGAGCAAAACGGACAATCCCCGGAGGTACGTCTTGCTGCAGAACCAGAATTGGGTCGTCCGTTAAGAAGACGGATTGACCTGCGCAGGACTTGTGAGCGTTCGCGATAGCAATCCCAGGAACAGGCCCACCCAGGAACAGGCCCAAAAGTTCTCAGCGAGGCGAGAAGGCGGAAGTTGTGGCCGACGGCTGAGAGGAGGCGTTGGCGGCGTCACCAGTGCGGCCTTTGAGGTAGCGGCGGCCGAGATGACCTTCGGCCTTCATGCGTCGGATGACGGGTGGCAACTCGCCTCTCGGTGGCGCGTGATGATTGCCACGAGACTCATTACTGATCTGATCTATCAGGCGCCGCGAAGGTGTACACAGTTCTGCCGCCCATCTCCGGATTCTCGTCAAGCTCGCTGGTTTCGTGCAAAGAGATGCGCGGCAAACGGTTCTTGATCCGGCGGCGTATTTCGGTCTCTGGGTAAGTCAATCTCTGAAAGAAACTCAACGTCTTGCCACTCTTGTCCGCGAGATCGTGGCAGGCCTTGACCCACTCACCTTTGACCCGCCTCCGCTCGAGCTTGATCGCTAGGTCAAGATCACCGAGGTCGTCAGTGTCGGTGAGATAGGAGCCGAATACACGAACTTCAGTGACGTAGTGGAGCAGCTCAGGGTCATTGTTGATCTTAGCGATGCGCTCAAGCGTCTTCTGAAGTAGGGCCTCGGCAGTGGAGCGGGTCATCCGGGGAGCAAGAGTTTTCATCCCGGTCGCGTGGCCCTTGTCCGTAATGCGATAGACGATGCGGCCGTCGCTTTTCCGATCGTCTTCGCGAATCAGATCGCGAGCCAGAAGTGCTTCAATCAAATTGCGCGTCTGAGCCGGGAGATCTGGCGCATTGGGCAAACGCACTCCGAAAATCTTTTCGCGATCCCGTGCCATGGTCCAATTGCGTAGAGCCTGGCCGCGATTTTGACGATCGATCTTGCCTTCCTCAATCAACGTGTCGATGGTCGAGCGCCACCATGCCTTCAATATGTGCTCATCGACTAAATCGGAATGAAAGCCATCGGAGTTAGTGGCATCGGCCAGGAGGTCGCGCACTAGCTTGGCAGGTTGGCCTCCAACCGTGGCATCTCGGTCAATTTTCATGCGCTGCCTTCATGCTGCCGCATTGAACTTATTCAGCTGGTGCTGCGATTCTCGCACTGCGTCACGCTCGTGCGTGAGGTGCGCATCCTCAAGCGCGACCCAGCTCGACCCTAGGGATTCCGCAAAATGGTTCACCCAAGTCCATTGAAAACGATAACCTCGGGTAGAACCGTTTGCAGGCGCCAAAAGGCCAATTGCGGGCCGCATTGCGATTTACAATTCTGCTGTAAGCAATTGATTTGTATCGGCCTGCTAATGCCAAGTTTTACATTTAAGTCATTGAAATATCTATCTAAATGACTGACTCTTAATCAGCGGGTCCCAGGTTCGAGCCCTGGTGCGCCCACCAAGCTTTTCAATAGCTTAGGTAGCTTGCGAGGCGGCCATTCCGACAAGTGGTCAGCGGCTATCGAGCTGATCTTTCAGTCTCGATCCTATTCAAAGCCGAGGGTGGTCTTTGCGCCTTTCTTCTGGGCAAGATGCATGCGTCGGTGACCTGAGTACAGAAAGAAAATCCGCACATCGTAGAATAGGATATTGAGGCGAACTATTGGGCCAGGTGCCGGAGAGCTCGCCGCAGGACACAAATCCGTCCGGTCATGGATTGGAGCAGACTTCAAGACTTACAACCGGAAGACGGCGTGTGCCCAACGTGTGCACGGATCAAGAAAAATCCATCGAGGGCGAGCTTCGGCCGTCGTTGCGTGCGCTCCGAACCTAACGGCGGGTGGCTAGTTGGCTGAAATTCAGCACCACAATCTGAATCGTGTGTTTGACTCCCACTCTCTCCGCCATTTGTGCGATTTGGCACGCCAAACTACGATTTTGCGCGCTTAAATTCGTCGATTGGGCCGAATGCACGCCAAGGCTGGCAGCGATAGAATCCTCATGGGACCTGGAAACAGTTTGCCTGTCGCTTGAGCCCTTCTCCGTCCGATGCTTCAGAGCTTCAGCTCAAGGCGTGACCGGCCAATCCGTAGACCCACGGCTCGTTTTCCTTTCGGTTCAGGAATCGCCGTCCCTTGGACATGGTCGTGACTGTGTCGTTCATCCCGAGGCGGCTCTGTTGAAGAAAGTCGGCAAACAGACCCGTCTGCTCCCGCGTATCCACGCGGGCGAACCTTCCGGCGAGATCCTTGAGATGCATGGCCGTGAGATGGATCGCGTCACAATCATTGCTGGCGACGATGGGCCCGATCACGTGGCCGCGCCCGAATTCGCGCTTCATGGAGTACCCGACGGTCGCTCCGCCGCGGCGCAAGACGCAGATTGACGCGCTTTCGGAAAGCAATGCAAGCAGTCTCTGGCGGTTGGTTCCGAACGCGCGTTCATCCAGTGCTGCGATCTCTTTGAAATTCTCGGCAGACGGCGAGCTCAATTCGCCGTCGAGAGTCGGCACCGGTGGCGGTGGTGACACGACCTCTCCTTGCCACTGAAACACGGTGGCTTCCTTCGTGAAGCCCAGGGAAAGATAGAGGTGGTACGCCGCGTCGGTCGAATTGAGAGTCAAATTCCGGTCGTCACACCGCTCGAACACCTGCTCCATGAGCCAGCGGCCGGTGCCCTGAGCCTGGGTTCGGGGCGATGTGATCACCAAGCCAATGGTCGCGAAATCGCGGCCATGTGGAAACCACATCGCGCTGCCGAAGACCCGTCCGATGCCATCAACGGCTACGATCCCATGACCTGCGCGGCGCAAGAAATCCCAATCCTTGGGCCGATGGGGCCAGCCAACCCCGGTCGAGAGGGCGTGGAGCAGCGTCACATCAACGTCGTTGATGTCTTTCGCAGCCAGTTCGAAGGACTTCACGCGTACCGTTCGTCCCATCTCGACCCGTCCGTTCCTTCGCGGGATGCCAGTCTCTCGCGCATCGCGCCTTTTCTCTCCCGCCACAATAGGGCAGCGGGAGTATTTCGCCGCACTATCGCACGGAAACTCGGCAGGTTTCCCCTGTTTGGGCCTTCTTTTCGAAATCTTCGGCTTGTCTCGCCGCGCAATTCGGCAGGGAAAGCTCCGGCTCGCAGCTACCCTCGCGATATCAGGCAAACTGCGCAGGCAGAGTGAGTCGCTGTGGATGCTCAAGGACGTGTTGCGAGGCTAGTCGCTTTTCCCGGCGTCGTCGACACGCCAGGCAAGGCAGAGGCGTGTAGCGATGGCATTTTTGTTTAATTCCGATGCTGCGAGGGCGGCAGTCTTCCGCGAGGTCTTTGCGCGCGAGCTCCCCGATCTGGAATTCCATCATTGCAGCGAGAGTTTCGACCCGGGAAAGGTGCGGTACCTGCTGACCTGGAACGTGCCCGACGATCTCTCGCGTTTTTGTAATCTGGAAGTGCTCTTTTCCATCGGCGCCGGTGTCGATCAGTTCAGGCCGGAGGCCATACCCGGCCACGTGAAGGTCGTGCGCATGGTGGAGGATGGCATCGTTCGCATGATGCAGGAATACGTCGTCCTCGGCGTGCTGACGCTGCATCGCGAGATGCTCGCGTATCGGGAGCAGCAGAGACGGGGCGTTTGGCAGGCGCTAGCATCGTCCCAGGCGACTGATCGGCGTGTTGGCTTTCTGGGGCTTGGCATGCTGGCGCAAGCTGTAATCGACCGCTTGAGGCCTTTTCAATTTCCGCTTGCCGCATGGAGCCGCAGCAAAAAGGCGTTCGAAGGGGTTACCTGCTTTCATGGCGACGATCAGCTTGGCTACTTCCTGCGAGGAACGGATATCCTGGTCTGTCTTCTGCCGCTGACGGAGCAAACAAGCGGCATCCTGAACGCAAGGCTCTTCTCGCTTCTGCCGGCGGGAGCGAAGCTGCTGCACGTCGGCCGTGGTCCGCAGCTTGACCAGAGCGCACTCATCGAGGCGCTCGACAGCGGGCGTCTGACAGCAGCCATGCTTGACGTGACCGATCCCGAGCCGCTGCCGGAAAGCCATCCGCTCTGGTCCCATCCGAAGGTGATCGTCACGCCGCATATCGCGTCCGTGACTCAACCGCATACGGCAGCACAATCCGTCATAGAAAACATTCGGCGCCACCGCGCCGGACGAAACCCGATCGGCCTCGTCGATCGAACACTCGGCTACTAGCAGGAAAATGCCATGTCACTTCTGGTCACCATCGACACCAATCCGGACTTCGCACCGAAGAACGCCTTACCTGCGCCGGAACGGCTCATCTCTGGCGATCCATCCTTCAAGACTTGGGCCCAGGACGCCTCGAAAGGCGAGAAGGTGCTGACCGGCGTCTGGGAAGCAACACCGGGCGAGACCCATTCCATCAAGGGCACCACCTTCGAGTTCTGCCACATCCTCTCGGGCCTCATCGAAATCGAGGAGAAGGGTGGCGAGACGAAGACCTACCGTGCCGGCGACAGTTTTGTGATGAAGCCCGGCTTCGTCGGGGTCTGGCGCACGATCGAGACCGTGCGGAAAATCTACGTCTGCCATTATGACTGAGACGACGCTGAGGGCAGCACGATCAAGCGGCCCCTCAGAATATTCGACCTCCGCGGCCGCGCCTGACCAGATTCAACGCGGCCAGACGCTTCATTCTCGATGAAAAATGCGGCGTCCGGTCCTGTACTGCTTGCATGAGACGGCTTCATCTCGCCGATCGCAGATCCAGGCAGATGGCGGGATGGCCCGAAGGCAAGGAGCAAGCCCATGATTGCGTTGAAGGACACGGATCTGTTTCGCCAGCAAGCCCTGATCGGCGGCGCCTGGCGGGATGCGAGCACGAAAGCCACCGTTGACGTCGTCGATCCCGCCAGCCAGAAAGTGCTCGGCACCATCCCCGACATGGGCCGAGACGAGACCAGGGCAGCGATCGACGTCGCGGCCGCAGCGTTCAAGCATTGGAAGACCAAGTCTCATGCAGAGCGCGCCGCGCTGCTGGAGCGCTGGTATGAGCTGATGCGTCGGCATGAGCAGGATCTGGCTCTCCTGCTGACGCTGGAACAGGGCAAGCCGCTTGCCGAAGCGCTCGGCGAGATCCGTTACGGGGCATCCTTCGTCAAATGGTTTGCGGAAGAAGCCCGCCGCATCAACGGATCGACAATCCCGGCGCCCACCGTCGATCGCCGCATTCTGGTTCTGAAAGAGCCGGTCGGCGTCTGCGGGATCATCACGCCCTGGAATTTTCCCAACGCGATGATCACGCGCAAGGTCGCACCCGCGCTTGCTGCGGGCTGCACTGTTGTTATCAAACCGTCTGAATTCACGCCTTTTTCGGCTCTGGCCATCGCTGTTCTGGCTGAGCGGGCCGGAATTCCGGCGGGCGTGATCAACATCGTGACGGGCATGCCGGCGGAAATTGGCGCGGAGCTGATGGCCAACGAAATCGTCCGCAAGATCTCGTTCACCGGATCGACCCGCGTCGGCGGGTTGTTGATGAAGGGCGCCGCCGACAACATCAAGCGGCTTAGCCTCGAGCTCGGCGGCAATGCGCCGTTCATCGTCTTTGACGATGCGGATCTCGACCGGGCCGTCGAGGGCGCGATTGCGTCAAAATTCCGCAATGGCGGGCAGACCTGCGTTTGCTGCAATCGCATTCTCGTGCAATCAGGCATTTACGATGCCTTTGCACAGAAGCTCGCCAGCCAGGTCGCGAAAATGAAGGTCGGCGTTGGCACGGAAGAGGGAGTCGCAATCGGACCGATGATCAACGGCGCGGCGATCGAGAAGATCAAGCGGCACGTGGTGGACGCCCTTGATAAGGGCGCGAAGATCATCTCGCAGAGTGAAATGGTGCCGGAAGGACGGCAATATGCCCGGCCTCTCGTGCTCGGTGGTGCGACGACTGAGATGCTGCTCGCTTCGGAGGAGACCTTCGGGCCGGTCGCTCCGCTTTTCCGGTTCGAGACCGAGGACGAGGCAATTGCGATCGCCAACGGTACGCCATTCGGCCTTGCCGCCTATTTCTACACCGAAAACCTCAAGCGCTCATGGCGTGTTGCCGAGGCGCTGGAGTTCGGCATGGTCGGTTTGAACACCGGCCTGATCTCGACCGAGGTTGCGCCGTTCGGCGGCGTCAAGCAGTCGGGCCTCGGACGCGAGGGATCCCAGCTCGGGATTGAAGAATATCTCGAGACCAAGGCGCTCCATGTCGGCGGACTGGACTGAGCGGCCATCGGGTCTACAGCTGAAACAAGGAAAGGGGGCGGCTGAACCGCCCCCTTTTTCCTTTACTGCGCAGCTCTCTATTGAAGTTTTCCAAGAACTGAAGTGTTGCGAGAGATCCCGAAAAGACTGCGCTCAGGCGCTTTTGCGCAAGGGCTCGAGGCCGACTGCTGTAGCAAGCCCTCCGATGTCAGCAACCTCGGTGTATTCGTAGAAGGGATTGGCGGGCTCGTGACCGCGGTTCACCCAGACCTTGCTCTTGATGCCGAGATCGTAGGCGGTCATCAGGTCGTAGCGGAAAGAGGATGAGACGTGGGTGATGTCGTCCGGCCCGCAGCCCAGCTTGTCCAGCATATATTCGAAGCCCTTCATGTGGGGCTTGTATGCGCCGGTTTCCTCCGCCGTGATGACCATGTGGAAGGGAGCGCCGAGCTTTTCGACGTTCGACATGATCAGATTCTTCATCGAATTCGACAGGATGACCAGCGGAATCTCTCTGGCAACTTTGGCCAGACCCGCTGGGACGTCGGCGTGCGGACCCCATGTATGGACCTCTTCATTGATGCGCTGGGCATGCTCCGGCCGAAACACGATGCCGTTGCGCTTGCACGCGCGCTCCAGCGCATTGTGCACGACCTCGAAGTACGGCTTCCAGGCGCCGAGAACCTCGTCCAGGCGATAGGCCGAAAAATCCTTGATCAGCTTTGTCATGGCTGGCGACGAGAGCTCGGAGCCATAGACTCTGGTGGCCGCGCCGGCCATGTCGAAATTGGTCAGCGTGCCGTAGCAGTCGAAGGTGATGTATTTCGGTCTGAATGTTGCCATGGCTCGTTCCTTTTCGGTCCTCGCGCACCGTGGTCCGGTACGACAGGGATCATAGCGGGCGGGCGACCGGATAAAGCACCGCTGTCGCGGTGACCGGGAGCAGATTGTGTCGTATCGGATCGCAGCTGTGGCAGAGAGTTGTGCGAAGAGGCGCCTTCGAGTTGAGTGCCAGCGCCGGGCGCAGGCCGATGCCGGCATAAGATGCGGCGCCGATCGTCAATGACAGCCAAAATGCCCTTCCTCGATGTCCAGCCTGGGAGCAACTGCTGTCCTGGTTGTCCTACGTTGAGTGCGAAAACATCGGGGTAGCCGCACAGTTGTTGCGGTTGATCTGGAGGACGACATGTTGAGCAACTCGCTGATTGAGCTCGATCGCGCGCATCTGATTCATCCGGTCTCATCGTATCGTAGCCACGAGGCGACTGGCGTCCGCGTGCTGAAGTCAGGCAGGGGCGCGACGCTGACCGATGTCTCGGGCCGTCAATTGCTGGACGGCTTTGCCGGGCTGTGGTGTGTCAATGCGGGCTACGGACAGGACAGCATCGTTGAAGCGGCTTTGAGGCAGCTGCGCGAACTGCCTTATGCGACGGGCTATTTCGGGTTGGGTTCCGACCCGGCCATCCGGCTCGCCGCAAGGCTGGCTGAATTGGCGCCTGGCGATCTGAACCATGTCTATTTCACCCTGGGCGGCTCCGATGCCGTCGACAGCACGATCCGGTTCATTCGGTACTATTATCATGCCAAGCGTATGCCACAGAAGGATCAGTTCATTTCCGTCGAGTCTGGCTATCATGGATCGTCGACGGCTGGGGCCGGCTTGACCGCGCTGCCGGCCTTTCATGCGGGCTTCGGAGTACCATACAATTGGCAGCACAAAATCCCGTCGCACTACGCCTATCGCAATCCTGTCGGCTCCCATCCCCAGGCCATCATAGCGGCGTCGGTCGCCGCTCTGCGGGCCAAGATCGCCGAGCTCGGTGCCGAACGCGTCGCCGCCTTCTATGTCGAGCCGATACAGGGATCAGGGGGCGTCCTCGTTCCACCGCCGTCTTGGCTGAAGGCCATGCATGGTGTTTGCCGGGAGCACGACATCCTGTTCGTCGCGGATGAGGTCATCACCGGCTTTGGCCGAGTCGGTCCGCTCTTCGCCTGCGAAGAGGATGACGTCGTGCCAGATCTCATGACCACGGCAAAGGGACTGACCTCGGGTTATGTGCCGATGGGGGCCGTGCTGATGTCGGACCGCATCTACAACACCATTGCCGATGGTGCCGGCAAGGCGGCCGTGGGCCACGGTTATACCTATTCCGCCCATCCGGTCAGCGCGGCCGTCGGGCTTGCGTGCCTTGATCTTTATGAAAACGGCTTGCTGGAAAACGGCCGGAAGGCCGGGCATCGGCTCATGGAGGGTCTTCGCGCGCTGGCCGATCATCCACTCGTCGGCGATATCAGGGGGCGCGGCATGCTGGCTGCGATCGAGCTCGTGACTGACAAGGAGCGCAAGACGCCTCTGCCGGCGGAAGCCGACGCGGCGCGTCGCATTTTTGACCGCGCTTGGGACAACGGTCTCGTCATCCGCGCCTTCGCGCAAGGCGTGTTGGGCTATGCGCCGCCGCTGTGCTGCACGGATGCGGACATCGACGGTATCATCGAGCGGACCAGGAAGACGCTCGACCAGACGCTCGAAGACAAGGACGTTCGCGCGGCCATGATGGGATAAGGACCGAGCCCGTCCTCTAGCCGTTGAATATGCTTTCGAGTGGCAGATGAGATTTCACGATCGGCGACTTCAGCACGACGAAGCTGAAGTATTTGTCGATGCCGATATCCATCTCGACCAGGCGCTCCATGACCGCCTGGTACTCGCTGATGCCTGCCGTGATGAATTTCACGAGATAGTCGTACCCGCCCGAAACCAGATGGCATTCGACCACCGAGTCGATCTTTTCGATGGTCGTGAGGAAGCGCGCGAAATCGATCCGCCGGTGATTCTTGAGGGTGATTTCGGCGAAGACAGTCAGGGTTTGTCCGAGCTTGGAAACATCGATCTGGGCGGAATAGCCGGTGATGAAGCCTTCCGTCTGGAGCCTTTTGACGCGCATCAGGCAAGGGCTCGGGGACAGGTTGATCAGCTCCGCGAGCTCGACGTTGGAAATCCGCCCGTTCTTCTGCAGTTCGCATAAAATCCTGATGTCGATCTTATCGAGCTTCATAGCAATGCCATGAGATAGGGCCGACAACGGTGTGGAGGCTTTGAGGCTTCAGGGTCATACGCCTTGTCATAGCATCAACCAGCATCTTTTCCCACCGGCGGCACAAACCGCGTCTTAGAACTCGCTGACCTTGCCCCAGGCGCTCATTTTCAGCCGCTCCGGCCTGTAGGGACGCGGATCGACGATTGGCGCGCTGCCCGTAATGACGTCCGCGATCATATGCCCCGCGCCTGGGCCAATTCCGAAGCCGTGGCCGCTGAACCCCGCTGCAAGAATGAACCCCGGAATCGATTCAACTTCACCGATCGCGGGGATGCCGTCTGGCGTGCTGTCGATGTAGCCGGCCCAGACATTGGAAATTTCGACGTGCTCAAGTTCCGGCACGAGCTTGCAAGCTCGTCGATGCGTCGCGCGAATCTGCTTCATGTCGGGGCGAGGATCGAGCGTCCGGTTCAGCTCCATTGGGGTGACCTCATCCAGCCGCCATTTGCCCAGGGATTCATGGCGCTGCCGCAGGCCCTCGAAAGCCCCAGGGCTAAGGCTTCGCCACCGGCGGGCGAACATGGGTAGGAATTCACGGCTGAACCTGAACTGCTGCGGCGTCGGATCGACGCGCGCGCGCCCGCTGATGGCGAGGGTGTATCCACCATTGCCGCGCCGGGTGATTGAGGCGAGGCCGGTGTGGAGGGCATCAGGCAGGCCGGTGGCGCCCGGAGCCACGGCGAGAATGGACTGGCGGACAGACGCCTGTGGGAAGCGAATTCCCAACTGGTTGCAGAACGAGGACGCCCACGCGCCTCCTGCCATGACCACCGTTTTCGTCCGGATCGTGCCGGCTTCGGTCACCACGCCGCTGACCCGGCCGCCACTCAGCTCCACGCCGCGCGCCGCACATTGCTGGTGCACCGTCCCACCTGCGGCCATGATCGCACGCGCGGCGATGGGCACCGCCTTTGAGGTATCTGCCGTTCCGTCCGTTGGAGAGAAGACGCCACCCTTCCACTTGCGGCCCGTCGCCTTGCCTCGCTCGTCCGCTTCTTCCGCACTCAACATGTGCGTCGTGACGCCCACCGTCCTGGCGAAGTCTCGCCACTTGGCCCAGCCCGCCAGCTCGCTTTCGTCGTTCGACAAATACAACAGGCCGCAGCGGCGGAAGCCGATATCTTCACCGGTCTCATGGGCAACCTTCTCCCAGAGATCGAGGCTCTTGGTTGCGATCGGCAACTCGCGCGCATCGCGGTTCTGCTGGCGGCACCATCCCCAGTTGCGGCTGGATTGCTCGGCGGCGACGCGGCCCTTTTCGAGCAAGGCGACCTTGAGGCCGCGGCGGGCGAGGTAGTAGCTGGTGAACACGCCCACCACGCCGCCGCCGATGACGACGACGTCCGCCTCACGAGGCAGGGATGGACTGGATTCGATATGCAGGAGCGGCGCGCTCATCGGACTGGGATCCTCGGTGGTTGCGTAGCGTAACCGAGGAATTGCGGCAGGCCCCGCGGACTTTCATCATGAGACCGAATATCCTGCGGTTTACTGGCTTTGACACAGGCTATTATTGCAAAAATCCTTTGCTTGCGTTGCAGCTTGCAGGCGGTGAGACCGATGCACGTGCTCCTGCAATCCATCGGGCGCTTCCCGGCGTGCGCCATGGCAGGGCCGGCGCCGCAGACTGAAATGCCAAATCGGACTTCGTTTTCAGAAGTTCCTGCTGCTTCGATGCCGTTTTCGGCGACTCCGGGCTGACTCAAATCGCCAAGATCGGCAGAACCAAGCGATCGATCGGCCAAAGTCCACGGAGGCAATTTGCATGAGCCGTGCCCAGGAGCAGGCCTTCGCAGAAGCGATGACGTGGATGTCAGCTGAGCTTCGCTTTGATCGATATGGCCGATCGGGTCGGCGCTGCGCTCTGAGCAACAGCTCTTGCTTCTTGCGCGAAGAGGCCTGAATCATGTCGCAGCCTCCAACGAAGGAATGGCAAGTTGAGCGGCGAATTATCGACCTGTCCAGGGAGCGTGGAGGCGCAAGGAGCCGAAGGCGCCGGCTGCAGCAAGATGGCGGCATTGGCTTGAAACGGGAGGATGCTCTTATGGCCTCTGGCATCCAGGTGACAATCCCCGCTGATGTCGCGCTGTCGGTGCGCGAGCTGATCGTGAGTCTGCCTGAAGGAATGGAGCGGGCCCACGCCGTCGAGAACATCTCGTTCGATCTGAACCGCGGACAGATTCTCTGTATCATCGGGGAATCAGGCTCGGGCAAGTCGGTCACCGCCAACGCGATCATGGGGCTTCTGCCAAAGGTGATCCGGGTCTCCTCGGGTGCGATCCACCTGGATGGGATGAACATTGTCGGCCTCCCGCCCGACAAGCTCCGCAGCCTGCGCGGACGGGTCGTTTCGATGATCTTTCAAGACCCTCTCTCGGCGCTCAACCCGCTGATGACCGTGGGCGCGCAGATCGAGGAGGTGATGGCCGCGCACGATGTCGGCACGCCGGCCTCCCGTCGCAGCCGGGCCATTGAGCTGTTGATTGAAGTGGGTCTGCCCGATCCGCAGCTCATGTATCACCAATATCCATTCCGCCTTTCGGGCGGACAGCGGCAGCGCGTGATGATCGCCATGGCTCTGGCTCTTGAGCCTGCGATCCTGATCGCGGACGAGCCGACCACGGCATTGGACGTGACGACCCAGGCGCAGATCCTTCAATTGATCCGCGACATTCAGCGCCGCAAGGGGATGAGCGTCATGTTCATCACGCACGACTTCGGCGTCGTGGCCGAGATTGCCGACTATGTTGTGGTGATGGAGAAAGGCCATTGCGTGGAGCAGGGCAGTGCCGAGCAGGTCCTGAACTCGCCCAGCCACCTCTACACGCGACGCCTGATCGCGGCCGTGCCGCACTTGACCGGCAAGGACCGTGTTCCCTTGGACGCAGCTGACAGGGCCCCCATCCTGAAGGTTGAATGCCTCGTAAAGACCTATCGCAGCGGCAGTGCACTTTTCCGTACACAGCGCATCGTGCCCGCGGTCAATGGCGTCACCTTCGATCTCACGTCGGGACGCACGTTGGGCGTCGTCGGCGAAAGCGGCTCGGGGAAATCGTCGCTCGGCCGATTGCTGATCAAGCTTATGGACAGCGACGGCGGCTCGATTCTGTTCGAGGGCCGCGACCTTGCTCAGCTTTCCGAAGCCGAGTTTCGGCCGCTGCGGCCAAAGATCCAGATGATCTTCCAGGATCCTTTTGCCTCGCTCAACCCGCGATCGACGGTCGGGCAAATCCTGACAGTCGGTCCGGTCGCGCATGGGATGCGTTACAGCGAAGCTTGCGATCGGGCGCGGGAGCTTCTGTCCCATGTCGGCCTGGATTCAGGAGCCTTCGACCGCTATCCGCACGAGTTCTCCGGCGGGCAGCGCCAACGCATCGGCATCGCCCGGGCGCTGATGTTCAAGCCAAAGCTGCTGATTGCCGACGAAGCGGTCTCTGCGCTCGACGTATCGATCCAGGCCCAGATCCTGAAGCTGCTGGACCAGATTCAGCGCGAGACGGGCGTCTCAATGATCTTCATCACCCATGATCTGCGCGTTGCCAGCCAGATCTGCGATGAAATCGCGGTCATGCATCGAGGACAAATCGTGGAACGTGGACCGCCGTCTCAGATCTTCCTCGACCCGAAATCCAGCTACACGCGTGAACTGGTGGCAGCGATCCCCGGCGAGCAGGCCGGGGGCATGTCCCAAGATGAAAGCGGCGTCGGACACCACAGGCAAGGAGAGACGTTATGACGAGCCGTTCTGCGACCACATCGAACTACTCGCGGCGCGATGCCCTGCGCATGGTGGCACTTGGCGGAGCGGCGGGCCTCTTCGCGCCCAATCTCCTGGGCAAGCCTGCTTTCGCACGAGCCTCTGCGGAAAAGCCGACCGGCCGTGTGATCGTCGGGCTCGGGCAAGAGCCGACCGTTTTCAATCCGCTGATGGTGCATATCGAAGTCGATGATGGCGTACATTTCTCGGTGTTCGATGCGCTCTTCCGCATCGATCCGCAGGGCGTCATTCAGCCCAACCTTGCGGCGGAAGTGCCGGACCTGAAGAATGGCGGAATTTCGGAGGACGGTCTCAAATGGCGCATCCGCCTGCGTGACGATGTTCGCTGGCACGACGGCACGCCGTTCAGCGCCGAGGACGTGAAGTTCACGCTTGAGCTGATTGTGAATCCCAACTTCCGCAGCTGGCGCACCGCCGGCCATGCCCTCGTGCGCGACGTCACGGTGATCTCGCCGACGGAGATCTCGTGGCGAATGGAAGAGGCCTTTGCGCCGTATCTGTCCTTCCTGACCGAAACCTTCATCGTTCCCAAGCACATCCTCGAGAAGGAGGCCAATCCGAACAACGCCGCCTTCAATCAGGCGCCGGTCGGCACCGGTGCATTCAAATGGGGCCAGCGGGTCGCCGGCGATCATCTCGAGCTCGTAGCCAACCCCGACTATTTCGGGGAAGGTCCTCACATCGAGAGGCTGGTCTTCAAATACATTCCCGATCTCACCGTCCTCTACACCCAATTCAAGAGCGGCGACGTTGATCTGGTCGGTCAGCCCTACATCACCCCTGACCACTATGGGGAAGCCAAGTCGCTGCCGAACCGCGTCGTGACCCTCGTCCCAAGGACCTCGTTCGAATCCTTCTACCTGAACCTCGAGCGCCCGCAGTTCAAGGAGCTTGCCGTTCGCGAGGCGCTTTACGCTGCGATCGACAAGGAGGCGATCATCCAGGGGCTCTATTATGGCGTGCCGACGCCAACAGAGACGTTCATGCCGCGGCAGTCATTCTTCTTCAATGCCAATCTGCCGCTGCACCAATTCGACGTGAATCGCGCGGGTAAGATTCTCGATCAGGCCGGCTGGGCAAAGGGCGCGGACGGCATTCGTGCCAAGAACGGCGTTCGCCTGTCCTTTACCAATTCGACCACGTCCGGCGATCCCCTGCGCGAACAGGTGCAGCAGTTCCTGCAGCAAACCTTCGCGCAGCTGGGCGTCGAGATGAAGATATCGAACCTACCCGCTGCCGTGATGTGGGGCGAGTTCTGGACGCAATCGCAATTCGATTCCGTGATCGTCGGCAGCTCGTATCTGATCGGCGCCGACCCTGATGTCACCAATCGCCTGCACTCGCGTTCGATCGCCGTGAAAGGCGGTCGCGGTTCGAACAATGCGCAGTACAACAATCCGGAGGTCGATGCCCTGCTCGACAAGGGCGCGCGAACCTTCGATCCTGAAGCCCGCCGCGCGATCTACTCTCGCGTCCAGGAGCTCGTCCGTCGCGATCTCCCCTTCCTGCCGCTGTACCAGAGCAATGCGGTCGAAGGCCTCAAGAAGGGGATCAACGGTTTCGTGCCCAATGGCAATACGCGCACGGAGTCCTGGAACGCGCTGGCCTGGTATTGGGCGAGTTGATGTGCTGCCGGCCGAGGCGGTGTGGCCGAAGCCGGCGCTGGGGTGATGCTGCAACGCCAACATGGTGACTCGAATGTCCGGGTTCCTGCTCAATCGTCTCTCGCAGAGCATCGTGCTGCTGGTGATCGTCTCGATCATCGGCTTCACGGTTCTCAACCTCATGCCGGGCGGTCCTCTCGCGCAGTTCGGGCTCGATCCGGGCATGACCCAGAAGGATGTGGAGCGGCTCGCAGCGCAGCTCGGGTTGAACCGGCCGCTATGGATACAGTATCTGGATTGGGCCTGGCGGCTGCTCCAGGGCGATTGGGGACACTCGTTCCGCGACGGCTCTTCGGTCCTGGCGGTCATCGGTCGACACTTGCTGGCGACGCTCCTGCTGATGGGGACGTCCACCGCATTTGCGATCGCGGTCGGTGCCTGGATCGGAATCCGCGGCGCCACCCACCGCTATTCCCTGTTCGACTATTGCGCGACGGTCGGCGCCATGGTCGCGCTGTCGGTCCCGACTTTCTGGTTCGGCCTCATCGGCATCTACATCTTCACGCTGAAGCTCGGTTGGGTTCCTGCAGGTAACATGTACACGATCGGCGACGGCTCGGTGCTGGATTATCTGCATCACCTGATCTTGCCGAGCCTGGTGCTGTCGCTGGTTCATGTCGCGATCTGGAGCCGCTACATGCGCACCGCGACACTCGATGCGCTAAGTCAGGATTTCGTCAAGACGGCTCGCGCCAAGGGCGTCAGCGAGCGCCGGATCTTGCTGAAGCACGTCGTCGGCAATGCGTTGCTGCCGATGATCACGCTGGCAGGGATGCAGCTGCCGAGCATCCTGACCGGCGCATTGGTCACGGAAACGGTCTTTACGTGGCCCGGAATGGGCCGGCTGTTTCTCGATAGTCTCGGTTACAGCGACTATCCCGTCGTGATGGGGCTGTTGATATTCTCGGCGATCCTGGTCGTGTTGGGCAACCTGATCGCAGACATCATCATCGCCACCGTCGACCCGCGCATTCGCCTGGGCTGAGCCCGCGGACTCATGCCTGATAACAGGAGGCAGCTGATATGACCGTCATCGCCGCGCACGCTACTCCAACTCACTGGTGGCACAGCCGTGCGGTGTACCGCTTCATGCGTCATCATCTGGCGCTCGTTGGGATCGCGATGATCACCCTGCTCGTGCTGGCATGCATCGTCGGGCCCTATGCCTTGCCTTACGACTCCCTCCACATCGATCTGCGGGCGCGCTTTGCTCCGCCTCTCAGCGGTCACCACTATCTCGGCACCGATCCTCTCGGACGTGACTTGGCCGCACGGCTTTTGGTGGCCGGCCGCATCTCTCTGCTGGTGGGGTTCTCCGCGATGTTGCTGTCAACGCTGATCGGCACGATGGTCGGCGTCACGGCGGGTTATCGCGGCGGCTGGATCGGGGCGGCGCTGATGCGCACCGTGGACGGCTTCCTGTCCTATCCCTCGATCTTCCTCGTCCTGGCGCTGGCCGCGACGCTGCGGCCGAGCCCCGTGATGATCACCGTCATCATTGCCGTCACAAGCTGGATGGAGACCGCCAGGATTGTCGAGGCCGAAGTGCGCTCGCTGCGCGAGCGCGAGTTTGTCCAGGCTGCACGCATGGTGGGGCTGAGCCGTCGGCACATCATGTTCCGCGAGATCCTGCCCAATGCCATGGGCCCGATCATCGTCGCCGCAAGCCTGGCGGTCGCCCGCGCGATTCTTCTGGAAGCCTATATCAGCTTCCTCGGCTACGGCATCCAGCCGCCGCTGCCGAGCTGGGGCAACATGCTCAACGGCGCCCAGCAATATCTGGCGAGCGCTCCATGGCTCGCCATCATTCCCGGAGCCGCAATCACCATCGCGGTGACGAGCTTCAACTTCATCGGCGATGGCTTGCGAGATGCTCTCGACGTTCGAAACGACCACATTTGACACTTCGAGCCGAGCCACGACTGGACAAATGAGAAGCAATCGCCATGCACGCGCCGAGAGTTGACGAGAAGGCGACGCCCTACTGGTGGGAAGCCGCACCGCTCAAGCCGCTGCCTCAACAGCCACTGCCCAGGAAGCTCGACGTGCTGATCGTGGGCGCCGGCTATGCCGGGCTTTCGGCCGGTCTGGTGCTGGCGCGCGAAGGACGCTCCGTTGCGGCGTTCGATGCGATGGATCCGGGAGAGGGAGCTTCTACGCGCAATGGCGGGATCACCAGCGGGACAATTCGGCCGGATTTCGCGACGCTCACCCGGCGGTTCGGGGAGGAGAGGGCGCTGGCAGTCGAGGCCGAAGGCAAGAGCGCACGCGAATTCCTGTACGATTTCATCAAGACCGAAGGGCTTGCCTGCGACTTCCAGCCGGTGGGACAGTTCAAGGGCGCCTTCGGCTATGAACAATACGAATCCATGGCGCGGACCGCGGCGAGGCTCGCTAAGAGGCTTGGGATCGAGGCTTACGCAGTTCCTTATGCCGAGCAGCGCAAGTACATCGGCACGGATGTCTATCGCGGCGGCACGGTTCGGATGGACATCGGCGGGCTGCATCCGGCGAAATTCCACGCCGAACTCCTGCGCGTCGCGCTCGATTCGGGGTTGGCAGTCCACGCCCGGACGCCCGTGATTTCAATCGAAAGAGATGGAGCCGGCTTCCGCGTCGTCACTTCGGCCGGGCCGGTGCAGGCACGTCAGGTGCTGGTCTGCACGAATGGTTACACCGATGGCGCCGTGCCCTTCCTGCGCCGCAGGCTGGTGCCGGTTCGCAGCCGGATTATTGCGACCGAGGAGCTCGCCCCCGAGGTCATGGCGCGGCTGATGCCGAGACGGATGATGATCACCGAGAATCGGGAGGTCGGCTTCTATTACCGGCCTTCGCCGGACGGCAAACGCCTTCTGCTCGGCGGCCGTGACAGCTCCCGGGTCGGCGATCCCATCGCCCCGAAGCTGCTTCTCCGCAAGGGCCTGATCAATCTGTTTCCGGAACTGGAGAGCGTTCGCCTCTCGCACAGCTGGTTCGGCAACGTGGCGATGAACCGCGACATGATTCCTCGCATCTTCGCGAAGGACGGCATCGTCTATGCCAGCGGCTTTTGCGGCTCGGGCGTGGTCTGGGCGCCGTGGGTCGGTATGCATGCAGCCCACAAGCTCCTGGGGCATGAGGAGCGGGCACGCACGGCCTTTGATTTCCGCCCTCCGGCCTTCATCCCGTTCTATCGCGGCAATCCCTGGTTCATGCCTGCCTTCATCCAGGGCTACCGGATGCGGGACCGGATCGCGCTGTGGCGCGCCAGCCGCTGACGGCAGATCGGTCGTTCTGCCGCATCATCAATGAAATACTATGCCGAACTTTGCGCGAGTCTGATTGCGTAATGCTGTCGTCCTCAAGATACGCTGCAGACCATGCGACGATCACGAGATCGCACGCGCACTGTGGCGAGTAGTCCCCGAGCAAGAGACGTCGACCGATCATGACAGCCGCCGCTTATCCAGTCGGGCATCTCGACAATGAGGATGTGGTCCTGCTTCCCTTCGCCAGATCACATCTGGAAGGCGCCCTGAAGCTCTCGCAAGAAATGTCCTGGCCCTACCGGATCGAGGATTGGGACGTCGCGCTGCAGCTGGGCCATGGCTTTGTTCTGGAGCGCGCCGGGACGGTGATCGGGACCGCGGCCTGGTGGCCGTACGGCGAGACTCATGCTTCCGCCGGCATGATCATTGTCGCGAAGGCTGCTCAGGGCCGCGGCTATGGGGCGCGGCTGATGGACGCGTTGCTGGCGTCCGCGCGCCCACGGACCATCGCGCTGAATTCGACGGCCGAGGGCATCACGCTGTATCGCCGCCGCGGCTTTGTACCGACCGGGATTATTCACCAGCATCAGGGAATTCCGCGTGCAATCCGCGAGACGCTGCAATCGGGTCTCCTCAGGCCGATGGCTGCATCGGAGTTCGAGGTGATCGCGCGGCTCGACCGCGCCGCTACAGGGCTGGAGCGACGACAGATGCTGAGTCGGCTGTTCGACAGCGGTGACGGCCATGTCCTGCTGCGTGACGGCGTACTTCGTGGCTTCGCCATCTCTCGCCTGTTCGGCCGCGGGCATGTCATCGGCCCCGTCGTGGCTGAAAGCCCGACCGATGCGCGCGCGCTGATTGAATTTACGATCGCGCGGCTCGGGCCTGTCTTCGTCCGGATCGACATTCCAGCCTCCTCGCAGCTCGGGGCATGGCTCGAAAGCATCGGCCTGCAACGCGTCAGCGACGCCACAACCATGGTGCTGGGAACGCCGGCTCGATGGACTGGACCAGCGCGCCTGTTTGGGGTCGCCAATCAGTCATTCGGCTAGGGGACATCGGGATGCTGCGGGTGGAGATGGACAGAACTGACATCCCGGACGCCGGCTCGGACCAGGCAGCTGCAACGCTCGGCGCGCTGGCAACACCGGCTCTCCTGCTCGACAGAGACCGACTGGATCGCAATCTCGCGCGCCTCTCTTCTCGTATGGCCGCGCAAGGCATCGTGCTGCGTCCCCATATGAAGACCGCGAAATCCATTGACGTCGCTCAACGCGCCCATCCATCGGAGCCGGGGCCAATCACTGTCTCAACCTTGGCGGAGGCCGGGTACTTCGCGCAGCATGGCTTCCGGGACATCACCTATGCCGTGGGACTTGCACCTCACACCGCCGCGAGGGCGATGCGCCTGGGGAAAGCAGGCATCGACATCAAGCTGCTGCTGGATTCGCCTGAGCAGGCCGCCGAGCTTGGCGCGGCCGGGCGCGCAGCCGGTGTGACACCGTCCGCCTTCATCGAGATCGACTGCGACGGTCATCGCGGCGGGCTGACCGGGACCGATCCCAAGCTCCTGACCGTCGCGACAGCCCTGGCCGAGGCCGGCGTCAAGCTTGCCGGCGTTCTCACCCATGCCGGCGAATCCTACAGCCTCAGCACGCCGGCGGCCCTTGCCGCGGCTGCGGAGAACGAGCGCGCCGTGGCCGTGGCCGCCGCAACGACATTGCGCGCGGCCGGGCATGAATGCCCTGCCGTCAGCGTCGGCTCGACGCCGACCGCCCATTTCGCCGAAGACCTGACCGGCGTCACAGAAATGCGTGCCGGTGTCTACATGTTCTTTGATCTGGTCATGCACGGTGTCGGTGTCTGCACGACCGATGACATCGCCATATCGGTGCTCGCCACCGTGATCGGCACGAAAGCCGAGAAGGGCTGGATTTTGGTCGATGCGGGGTGGATGGCGCTGTCGCGCGACCGCGGCACTGCGGCGCAGCGGGTCGACCAGGGATATGGTCTGGTCTGCGACGCGGCAGGCAAGATCTATCCCGACCTGATCGTCTCGCAAGCAAGCCAGGAGCACGGGATCCTCGCCATCAGGCCCGGGTCGGCGCACGCTTTGCCCGATCTTCCGATCGGCGCGAAGGTCAGGATTCTCCCCAATCACGCCTGTGCGACGGCGTCGCAACACGAGTTGTACAACGTCGTCTCCGCCGGCAGCGACGCGATTCACGCGCGATGGCCCCGGATGCGCGGCTGGTAGGGCGGGCCGGTCATTCCCGGCCAACCCTGGTTCCTGCCGCTGATCGGCGCCCATTACCGGATCAAGGATCGCCTCCAATGACCTCGCCCCTTCGACACCTGACGGAAGCCGGCTTCCTCGGAAAATGCTACATTGACGGAGAATGGCGGAAGCCGATCGGATCCGTCACGGCAGCAGCAACTGTCGTCAACCCGGCGACGGAGCAGCCGATCGCCGACGTCGCGCTCGGCGATGACGACGATGTGGACTGCGCAATCGCAGCCGCCAGACGAGCCTTCGCCGCCTGGTCCATGACACCGCCTGCCAAGAGAGCGGCGCTGCTCGACCGGGTTCATGGTTTGCTCCTCCAGCGGCTGGAGTTGTTCGCACAGGCTCTCACGTGCGAGATGGGAGCTGCGATCACCTACGCACGTCGCGCTCAGGTGCCGTTGGCCGCCGAACATATCCGCGTCGCCCGCGACAATCTCGCGAATTATCCGTTCATCGCCGCGCGCGGCAGCACCGCGATCATGCGCGAGGCCATCGGCGTCTGCGGGCTTATCACGCCATGGAACTGGCCTCTCTACCAGATCACAGCCAAGGTCGGACCCGCGCTCGCAGCGGGCTGCACCGTGGTGTTGAAGCCGAGCGAATTGTCGCCGCTGAGCGCCTTGCTGTTTGCCGAGCTGATGGACGATGCCGGTTGTCCGCCCGGCGTGTTCAATCTCGTCAATGGGACAGGACCGATCGTGGGCGCCGCTCTGGCGTCGCATCCAGAGGTCGACATGATCTCGATCACCGGTTCGACACGGGCCGGCGTTCTCGTCGCGCAAGCGGCGGCGCCCACCGTGAAGCGTGTTGCCCAGGAGCTTGGCGGCAAGTCGCCGAATATCATCTTGCCGAACGCCGATCTCAGCCGTGCTGTTCCGCTCGGCGTCGGCGCCGCCTTCCGCAATCTCGGTCAATCCTGCAGCGCACCAACGCGGATGCTCGTGTACCGTCCGCAGATGCATGAGGTCGAGAGCCTGGCGGCGGCGACCGCTTCGGAACTGGTGGTCGGCGATCCCCTTGCGGAAAGCACGACCCATGGCCCGATCGCCAACCGGCCGCAGTTCGAGCGCGTGCAGACCATGATCGGCGTCGGCCTGGAGGAAGGCGCCAAGCTCGTCATCGGCGGGCCGGGTCGGCCCGGCGACCTTCAGTTTGGCTTCTATGCGCGCCCGACCATCTTCTCGAACGTCCGTCGCGACATGAGGATCGCGCAGGAGGAGATCTTCGGCCCGGTGCTGTCGATCATCCCCTACGACACCGTAGACGACGCGATCGCGATCGCCAACGACACCGTCTACGGCCTCGGCGCCCATGTGCAGGGCACCGATATGGAGATGGTGCGGACCGTCGCCAGGCAGATCCAGTCGGGCCAAGTGCATCTCAACCATCCTGACTGGGACCCCAACGCACCCTTTGGCGGCTACAAGCGTTCCGGCAATGGCCGGGAATATGGCATCGAGGGCATGGAGGAATATCTCGAGACCAAGGCAGTTCTCGGGTTCTACCGGTAGCTCAATATCGGCTCCGAAAAGCACCCTGCTCGGTCGGGGCTTGAGCAGGTCGTGTCGCTCAAGCGCTCGAAAACCGAACAACTTGCGAAGTTCTGGATGATTTCAGCACTTTGTATCGTGCGCACGATGCGATGAAGAGCTGATCGGAATTTTGCTTCCGCACTCTTGGTTGCCGAGGTTCGTTGGAACATGTCGCCCCGCGTCGAGCGCATTCACAGCGATGAGCGTCTTCCGGCCGAGGCGGACGCCGTCGTCGTCGGCGGCGGCATTCTCGGCTCTACGGCCGCCTATTACCTGGCGAAGCGCGGCCTCTCTGTGGCGCTGCTCGAGAAAGGCCACGTCGCCTGTGAACAATCGAGCCGGAACTGGGGTTGGTGCCGCCAGCAGAACCGCGACCGGCGCGAACTGCCGCTCTCGGTGCTCTCCATGCGACTGTGGGACGAGCTCACGCGCGATATCAATCGGGACCTCGGATTTCGACGCTGCGGTCTCGTCTATGCGACCCACGACGAGGCTGTGCTCGCCGGCTGGGAAAAGTGGCGCGAGGTCGCCAGGGAGTACGACGTCGACACACGCGTGCTGAGCCGGGCGGAGGTGGCCGAGCGAGTCCCGGAAGCGCGCGATAAATGGGTTGGCGGGACCTATTCGGAGCGTGACGGCAAGGCCGAACCTGCGCTCGCTGCGCCGGCTATCGCCGAAGCGGCCAGAACCCTGGGCGCCACGATCCATCAGGGATGCGCCGCGCGGGCGCTCGACCTGGCCAATGGCAAGATTGCGGGCGTGCACACGGAGAGGGGCTACATCAGGACCAGCGCGGTGCTGTGCGCCGCCGGCGCCTGGTCCTCCCGCTTCCTTCGGCCGCTCGGGATCAGTTTCCCCCAGGCGAGCATCCGGCAGACTGCGCTGCGTTCCACCCCGACGATCAACATAGGTGAGGCGGTCTCCACACCCTACTGCACGATCACGCGCCGACTGGACGGCAGCTATACGCTTGCGATCAGCGGCAAGGCGAACCTCGAAATCACGCCCCAGGCGATCAGGTACAGCCGCGAATTCATGCCGCAGTTCTTGCGCCGCTTGAAGAATGTCAGGCTCGGCGTCGGCCGATCCTTCGTTTCGGGGCCGGATTCGATGCCGGCGCTTCTGACCAACGACGACCGGATATTCGAACAGAATCGCGTGCTGGATCCTCCGCCCTTGAAATGGCTGGTGAGCCAAGTGGTGGAGAGTGTCCGGAAAACCTTCCCCCAATTCGGCGAAATAAAGATCGATAGCGCCTGGGGCGGCTTCGTCGATTGCACGCCGGACGCAGTGCCTGTGGTGTCAAAGGTGGATGGGGTGGAAGGCCTCGTCCTTGCGGCGGGCTGCTCGGGTCACGGCTTCGGTCTGGGGCCGGGGCTCGGCCATCTGGCCGCAGAGCTTGTCGTCAACGACACGCCTTGCGTCGATCCCACACCGTTTCGGCTGTCGCGCCTGGTCGATGGCTCGAAGCTGGACATCTCCGCCATCTGAAGATCGAGCCGGAAGTCAGCAGTGCCGATGGAGCGTTTCCTCCCCAACTTGAGCCACTCCTTGGGAGTGGCTCTTTCTTTTTGCCGGCCGACGGTTCAAGAGGCAGACGTCACGTCCAGCGGACGAACGATCGCACCGGCGTTCATGATATCTGCCGGATCAAAGGCGGTCTTGATCCGGCGCATCGCAGCGATGCGGCCGACATCGCCATACCGCTCCAGAAGGTTCTTCTTGAAACGACCGACGCCGTGCTCTGCACTGAACGTGCCGCCGAGCGCCGCAGCCGTGTCGTAGAGTTGCAATGATAGGCTGCCTTCGATCCGCTTGGTGAACTCCAGCCGGTCGACATCGCGAGGAACGAGGACGTTGTAGTGCAGATTACCGTCGCCCACATGCCCGTAAACGGAGAGCTCAAGGTCGGCGTCATACGATCGCACCTGCGAGCCGGCCAGATCCAGGAAGCGCTGAATGGAGGAAAGCGGTACCGAGATATCGTGCTTGACCGATCCGTTCCGGCGCTTCTCGCCCTCGGGGATGGTCTCGCGGAGCCGCCACATCGCGGTCCGCTGCGATTCGCTCTGCGCCAGCAATGCATCTTCGATCCATCCGGACTCGATCGCCTCGGCCAGTACGGCTTCCATCAATTCGTCGAGATCGAGATGACGTGAGGAAGAGGCGAGCTCGACGAGGACGGCGCCTCCTGGGCCCGCTCCCAGGGATGGCGGGTCGGTCATTGCTTCGGTCGCGAGTGCGATCGATCGGGCCGCCATGAATTCGAAAGTGGTCAGCAGGTCCGCGGATTCGCGACGGACGAGGGCGAGAACCTCGGCGAGCGGCGCGACGCTCGCGAGCTTCAGCCATGCGGTTGCGCGGCGGGTCGGCAAGGGCGCAAGACGCAACACTGCGCCGGTGACGATGCCGAGAGTCCCCTCGCTTCCGACGAAGCACTGCTTGACGTCGTAGCCGGTATTGTTTTTCCGCAGCTTGCGCATGTCGGACACCACCGTGCCGTCCGCCAGCACCGCCTCGATCCCGAGCAGCAGATCGCGCGTCATCCCGTACCTGACCACCGACAGGCCGCCGGCGTTGGTGCCGATGTTGCCGCCGATTCGGCAACTGCCTTCCGCGCCGAGGCTGAGCGGGAACAGAAGTCCTGCCGCCGTCGCGGCGTCCTGTACGTTCTTCAGGATGACGCCGGCGTCGACAGAGATGCTCATGGAGACGGGATCGACTTCGCGAATCCTGTCCATCCGCTCAAGGCTCACGATGATTTGGCGTCCCGACGCGTCGGGCGTCGCACCGCCGCAGTAGCTGGTGTTGCCGCCCTGCGGAACGATTCCGATACCGTGATGCGCCGCCAGGCGCACTATGTCGGCGACCTGCTGCGTCGTCGCCGGCTTCAGCACGGCAAACGTTGTCCCCGTGAAGAGCCGGCGTTGGTCCGATGTGTAAGTGGCGATTCGCTCCGGGTCTTCAACGAAGCCTCCACTGCCCAGAAGGTCGCGAAAGGCTCGAACGTGTACTGACTGGGACATGCGCAGCTCCCGATTGGCATCGGGTCATTTTTGCGCATTTGTGCCGCATTGGTTGCCGTTGAGTGGTTCTTCCGAAGAAACCAATGCCAAATTATGGCGATTGTCGGCAGTTTACACCGCGCGCCGACCCACTTCATCGCGAGGCAAGTCCCGAACATCGCAAGGACTTGCAAGCAACCTCGCCGTTCGGGCTCGCGTCAATTGGTCGATGCCCGCAAGTGGCTTCGGCAGCCATGCCGAAGTGATGCTCGGTGCTCGCCTGTATTCTCGCGAGGACAACATGCTTCGCATCATCTCCGAGGTCGCGTCCCCGCCTGGCCGCTGCTCATGCCGATTAGACCGGGCGGCCGAGCTGTTCGGGATGATCCTCTCGCCGCGGTCGCATCCCGCCATAAAAATTCGCTATGGCGGCAGACCGCAGTCGTGCTTCCCCCGCGACCGGGCGTAAATCTATTTTTTACTGCCGGACGCAGCAAAAAATTCTAAGCGTCAGACCAAAAAGCCGGCGGACTTAGTGGGTGCACAAAAGTTGGCAGCAACGGAGCGGGGAAATGACGATTGATGTAAGCCGGCGGGGATTTTGCATCGGAACCGCCCTGATCGGACTTCAGGACATGTCCTCCCGTGCATTTGCTCGAACCGAGGACGGCACGGTCAAGCTCGGGCTCGTCGCGCCGATGAGCGGTCCGAATGCGCGGTACGGCGCGTTTTCGCTGCGCGGCGCCGAGATGGCGGCGAAAGAGATCAACGGCGCGGGCGGCGTGGGCGGGCGCAAGATCAAGGTCATGCCCGCGGACAGCCAGGGGACACCGGTCGAAGGTGTTTCGGCGACCCGGCGTCTGATCGATCAGGACCAGGTCGATTTCATCATTGGCGACGTTTCCAGCTCGGTTACGCTGGCCATGCAGCCGGTGGCCGAAGACGCTGGCGTCCTTCTCCTCAATGCGGCGTCGTCCAACCCGATGATCACCTACAAGGCGGGCGTCGGCGGCTTCAAATGGACCTATCGCAACTATCCGACGGACGAGAACCGGGCGCTGATCGTGCTCCAGTATGCCGCCGAGAAGAAGGGCTTCACCAAATACGCCGTTCTCTCGGTTGACACCGACTATGGGCGCGCGGCCATCGCCTTCACCAAGAAGTACCTGCCTCGCTTCAACAGCCAGATCCTGACTGAGGACTACTATAAGGAAGGTGAAGTCGACTTCCGCAGCGTGCTTTCCAAGATCCGCGATTCCGGCGCGCAGGCCATCATCATGTATGGCAACGCGGATTCGACTCCCATCGTAGGGCGCCAGATGATCGAAGTCGGGATCGCCGGCAAGATTCCGCTCGTCGGGAATGCCGAGTTCAATACGGCAAGCACCATCAAGGCGGCGCCGAAGGCGCTCGAAGGAGCCATCGAGGCTGCGGCCTGGCTTCCGGCGTTCGATTCCCCAAAGAGCAAGGCGTTCGTCGAGAAGTTCATCGCGGAGTACGGCGAGGCCCCCAACAATCACGCCTATGTGCATTGGGAGACGGTGCATCTGCTGGCCAAGGCGATCGAGCAAGCTCAAAGCATTGACCGTGAGAAGGTCCGGGCTGCACTCTCGGCAATTCACTATGACAGCGCGGTCGGCGAGGTGACCTTCGATGATCATAACCAGGCGCGCCTGCCCATGATCTTGCTGGAAGTCGAGAAGGGCAAGCCCGTGATCAAGGGCACCTTTGCAGGCGAGATCGACTATCCCAAATAGGCCCAAACGGAACGGTCAGGCGCATGTTCTACACGGTCGTCGAGCAGGTCATCAACGGAATCGTTTCCGGATCGGTCTATGCGATCGTTGCCGTCGGAATGACGATGATCTTCGGTGTGCTGCGGGCGATCAACTTCGCGCATGGCGAATACTACATGCTCGGCACCTTCGGGGCCTGGTTCGCCATCGACTATTTCGATCTGCCATATCCGGTCGCCGTCGTGATCGGCGTGGTCGCGACGGCGCTGATCGCTGTCGTCGTTGGCAATTTCGTGATGCAGCGGATCGTCGGAGCGCCGGCCGAAGCCGGGGTTCTTGCGACGCTCGGTGTCGCCTTGATCCTGCAAAATACGACCATTCTCGTCTTCGGCGGCAGCTACAAGTTCTTCTCGGGCGGCTATATCGAGCCGGTGAGCATCTTTGGATTCACACTGGCCGAGCAGCGGATCCTGATCCTGCTCGTCGGCCTGGTTGTGTTCGTCGGCCTCGAATTGATCGTCACCTATAGCCGCATGGGGAAGGCGATGCGCGCGGTGTCGCAGAACATCGAGTGCTGCGCCGTCGTCGGCATCGATGTTCGCCATATTGCGCTGTGGACCTTCATTCTCGGCGCCTCCCTTGCTGCTCTTTCGGGCGTTCTGACCGCGCCGGTGAACGTCAGTGTCTACGGCGGCATGGGCGAGCTCATCACGTTCAAGACGCTGCCCATTATCATCATGGGCGGGCTCGGTAACGTTCGCGGCACGTTCATCGCTGC
The DNA here is from genome assembly GCF_059803455.1 of Bradyrhizobium sp. UFLA05-108. Lineage (NCBI taxonomy): Bacteria > Pseudomonadati > Pseudomonadota > Alphaproteobacteria > Hyphomicrobiales > Nitrobacteraceae > Bradyrhizobium > Bradyrhizobium sp. UFLA05-108. The sequence continues at coordinate 102,675 of NZ_JBANAZ010000017.1, forward strand.
GATGATCCTGGGTATCGCAGAAAGTCTGGTCGCGACCTATGTCGGCCTGCAGTTCCGGGACACCGTTGGGTTCGCCACCCTGATGCTCGTCTTGATGTGGCGTCCGCACGGGCTGTTCTCCGCCCAGGCGCGCTTCTAAGCGAGGTATCCAGAGTTGTCCGAGATCGCGCGAGGTCCGAACATGACACCAGCCGAGCTCCCATTGCCGACGACGGCGCGGGATCTTCGACTTCCGTTCGGTGTCGCGCTGATCGCGCTCGCCTGTATCGCACCGCTCTTTCTCGGAAACTATCCGCTGCACGCGCTGATCATCGCGCTGATCTTCCTGCTGCCCGCGCACGGCCTCAACCTGCTGCTCGGCTATACCGGGCTGCTCTCGCTCGCCCAGGCAGCATTCTTCGGCATCGGCGCCTATGCGTCCGCGCTGCTGGCGGTGCATTTCGGCACGCCGTTCTATGTGAACTTCCTGGCGGCCGGGATCGCCGCCGGCGCCATCGCGCTGCCGCTCGGCATTCCCGCACTTAGGCTGCGCGCCACATCCTTCGTGATGTGTACGCTGGGTTTCGTCATCATCGGTCAGGCCATTGCCAAGAACTGGATCAGCCTGACACGCGGCGACATGGGGCTCGCGGCCATTCCGAAACCTTATTTCGCGCTGGGGCCGGCCTCGTTCACGGTCTCTGGAACGGTGGGTTTCTATTATCTGGTCCTCGCCATCGCTGCGATTGCGACATTGGCTGTCTACCTCATCGTGCGGTCGCCGGCGGGCCGGAACATGATCGCCATTCGCGAGAACGAGACGCTGGCCGAGTCCGTCGGCATCCCGACTTGGCATTACAAGCTGCTGGTTTTCATGATCAGTGCCGCGTTTGCCGGCTTCGGTGGCAGCCTCTATGCGCATTACCTCACCGTGGTCAGCCCGCTCACCTTCCAGATGTACTATTCGACCACGATGCTGATCATCGTCCTCGGAGGAGGTGCCGGCACCATCTCAGGCGTCATCTTCGGCAGCCTGTTGTTCGTCGGCCTCACCGAAGCCCTTCGCGTTGCGCCCGAACTGCGCATGATCGCTTACGGCTTCTTCCTGCTCGGTCTCGTGTTCTGGTTCCCGAGTGGCTTCGCACCGCTGATCGGCCGCTTCTGGTCATTCCTGGAGAGGCGCAAATGACCGGCCTTCCCATCCTCGATATCTCCGGCCTCTGCAAATCCTACGGTGCCATCCGCGCGGTGGACGCCCTCGATCTCCATGTCGATCGCGGCGAGATCTGCGGGCTGATCGGTCCGAACGGCTCGGGCAAGTCGACCTTCTTCGATTGCGTGACCGGGCTTGCGAAACCCAACGGGGGAGCGGTGAAGCTCGATGGCCAGGACATCACGGGCTGGTCCTTGAACGACATCGCGCGCGAGGGCCGCATGCTGCGGTCTTTCCAGAAGACGGTCGTGTTCGGCGCGCTCGACATCGAGGAAAACCTCGTCATCGCGGGCCAGATGTTCACCTTTCCCGGCATCCTGTCGACGTTCGGGATCGGCGCGGCAGCCCGCAATCGCGTGGCGGCACTGCGGGAGCGGGCGCGGGAGCTGATTCAGATCGCGGGTCTGTGGGACGTGCGTTTCCAGCCCGCGGGCAAGCTGTCCGGCGGCCAGCAGAAGCTGATCCAGTTCGCCTCGATGCTCATGCCCGAGCCAAAGCTCATCCTGCTCGACGAGCCGATGGCCGGCATCAACCCCAAGCTCATCGAACGCGTCGTCGACAGCATCCGCCTTGCCAACACGTCTTTCGGCGTCAGCTTCCTGATCATCGAGCACAACATCGACGTGGTGACGAGCCTGTGTAGGCGCGTGGTCGTGCTCGACCAAGGGTGCAAGCTCGCGGAAGGCACGCCCGACGAGATTGTCCGGAACCAGGCGGTGCGGGAGGCCTATCTCGGTGGCTGAACCCTCTCTTTCGATCAAGGGACTGCGCGCGGGTTACGGCTTGCTCGACATCCTCAACGGCGTGGATCTCGACGTGCCCCAAGGCCAGTTCGTCGCCCTGATGGGACCGAACGGCGCCGGCAAGTCGACGCTGCTCAAGACGCTCTATGGCATGACGACGATCAAGGGCGGCAGCATCAACTGGCAGGGCAAGGACATCAGCGCCTACAAGTCCCGCGCGATTCTCGCCGAAGGCATCTCCTGGGTCCCGCAGGGACGCTGCAATTTCTCGCTCATGACGGTCGACGAGAATCTCCAGATGGCCGCCTACACTTTGCGCGATGCCAAAGTGAAGGCGGAGCGGGATTATGTCTACGACCTGTTTCCGATCCTGAAGACGCGCCGCAATACGCTGGCGGGAAACATGTCCGGTGGCGAGCAGCAATTGCTCGAGGTCGCGATGGCGGTGCTGCAGCGACCCAAGATCCTGCTGGTCGACGAGCCGTCGGTCGGGTTGTCGCCCACGGCCATCGGGAACGTCTTCGATGAGCTGCTGCGCATCAATGCTGCCGGCCAGACCATTCTGCTCGTCGAGCAGAACACCAAAAAGGCCATGGCGGTCGCCCAACGCGCCGTCATCCTCCGCCTCGGCAAGGTAATCTGGGACGGCCGGCCCGCGGATATCACGCACGACGAGTTGGGCGAATTGTTCCTGACCGGCCGCATGCGCGACGAAACCGACGTCGAACACTGACGTCATCTGCAACGCGAAGGACCACCAAAGTGACGATTTTCGTGCCCGCCGCGCGGGTCTCCCGCATCAAGATCTCACCGACCACCGCGGCGTCCGCGCGCGTTCGTGAACTGAAGGCAGCAGGTCGTGACATCATCGACATGGCGATCGGGGAGCCTGACTTCGACACCCCTGATAACGTCAAGGCCGCAGCGCACGATGCGATTGATCGCGGAGAGACGAAATATACCGCGGTGAACGGCACCGTCGCCCTGCGCAAGGCGATCATCGGCGATTACAAGCGGCGCCTTGGGCTCGACTATGCCGACAATGAGATTTGCGTCGGCGGCGGCGCCAAGCAGATTCTGTTCCTGGCGCTGATGGCAAGCGTGGAAGAGGGGACGGAGGTCATCATCCCGGCGCCGTACTGGGTGTCCTATCCCGACATGGTCATCGCCAACGACGGCAAGCCCGTCATCGTGCGCTGCTCCGAGAACCAGGGGTTCAAGCTGACGGCCGATGCGCTCGAGGCCGCCATTACGCCGCGGACGCGGTGGCTCATCCTCAATGCGCCGTCGAACCCGACGGGCGCGGCCTATTTGCGATCGGACCTGGAGGCGCTGGGCGCTGTTCTGCTGCGGCATCCCAACGTGCTCGTGCTATCCGACGATATCTACGACCAGATCTGGTATCGCGACGTACCCGCAACCACGCTGGCGGCCGCCGTGCCGGCATTGAAGGAGCGCATTCTCCTCACCAACGGCGTTTCCAAGACGTACGCGATGACCGGCTGGCGGATCGGCTATGCGGCGGGTCCTGCGCCGCTGGTTGCCGCAATCAACAAGCTGCAATCGCAGATGTCGTCATGTCCGTCGTCGATCAGTCAGGCCGCCGCAGCTCATGCGCTCACCAGCGATCAATCCTTCGTTCGCGAGAGCGTCAAGCTCTACAAGGAGCGGCGCGACTACGCCTGTGCGCGGCTGAACGCGATATCAGGCCTGTCGTGCCTCGTCCCGGATGGGGCTTTCTATCTTTACCCGGGCTGCGCCGGCGTGATCGGCAAGACGACGCCGGGCGGAAAGGTCATCGAGAACGATCTCGATTTCGTGCTGTACCTGCTCGATGACGTCGGTGTCGCTGCCGTGCAGGGTGCAGCCTACGGATTGTCACCCTATTTCCGCCTGTCGATCGCGACCTCGATGGAGGCGATCAAGGAAGCCTGCGACCGCATCGGGAAGGCCTGTAAGGCGCTACGCTGAACGCCTGGGGTCTTGCAAAGAATCTCATTGAAATCAACGACCTAGATAGAGGATATTGCCAACCCAGGTACATCGAGGGGCAGCGTTCCGCACACATGAGCGTCGATTTCAGGAAGCTGAAGAGCTTTGTCAAAGTCGTCGACGCCGGCAGCGTTTCGCGGGCGGCCGGTCTGTTGCGGACGGCGCAGCCCGCGCTCTCGCAGCAGATCGCCGCTCTCGAGAGTCATTTCAAGCACAAGCTGCTGCTGCGCAGCAATCAGGGCATCGTCCCGACCGAAGCCGGCCTCATTCTCTATCGTCATGCCCAACTTCTGCTGAAGCAGATCGAGCAGGCGCAGATCGACATCGATCAATCGACCAAGGCGCTGGCCGGACGCGTGTCGATCGGGCTTGCCACCTATTCGGCCTCCAGCACGCTGTCGCTGCCGCTGCTCAAGGAGATGTCCAGGCTCCATCCCCAGATCATCGTCCACATCAACGACAGTTTCGGCCACGTGCTGAGCGAGCTCATCATGACCGGCAAGATGGACATGGCCATGATCTACGGGTCCGGTCCGATCAAGGGCGTGAAACTCCAGCCGCTGTTCCGGGAGGAGCTGTATCTGGTGTCGCGCGCGGATCCGGCCGCGAAGAAATCCGTGGATGAGCCGCTCCAGCTTTCCGCGCTTGCCGACGTCAAGCTTCTGCTGCCGAGCCAGGGGCATTTTCTGCGCCGGCTGATCGATGAATCCCTGGCGCGGGCAAGGGTGACACCAAACGTCGTGTCTGAGATCGAGTCCGTCTCCGCGCTGGGCGCGGCGGTCACGGAGGGGCTCGGCTCCACCATCTTGCCGGCATCCGTCGCAGCGAGCGCATCGAGCTTTGCGGGTGTCGAAGTCCGGCGGCTCGTCCGCCCGGCGATTGAGGCCACCGTTTCGCTGTGCGTGTCCGATCATTTGCCGCTGTCGGAGCCGGCGCTTGCCACGCGAGCGGTGCTTCTGACCGTGGTCGAGAAGCTGATGCGAAACCATCCGCAGGGCATTCGGGCGGTCTAGCCTCAAATCCGGATCACTTCGAGGACGCGAGCACCACGTGCTTAAGGCGAATGTGCTTGCGTCCTTGAAGCCATAAACAAAACCTATGGCGGCAGACCGGAGTTGTGGTGGCCGGCCAAGGGCACATTTCCTACCCTCGAAATACGTGGAATCCGCAATCTCGACTCCATGCTTTGACCGTGCGTCGGCAGGGAAAATTCGACGGACCAGCGTCGTCTTGATGACGATCGCTTCGAGGAAAAAGATGGCTAAGCTTGGATTCGATACCGGTGGAACCTTCACCGATTTCGCGCTTCTCGACGACACCGGCGAATTGCATCTGCACAAGGTCCTGAGCACCCCGAACAACCCGGCCGAGGCCGTGGTTCGTGGTGTGTCCGAGCTGCTCGAGCAGTTCGGTGACGTTGTCGACCTCGACAAGCTCCAGGTGTTAGGCGCAACCACCGTCGTTACCAACGCAGTGCTCGAACGCAAGGGCGTCAAGACCGGCTTCATCTCGACATCCGGTTTTCAGGACATGCTGCGCATCCGCAATGAAGGACGTTACGATCTCTACGATCTGAACCTCAAATATCCGGATCCGCTGGTGACGCGCGCCGACAGTTATGGTGCGGTCGAGCGCATCTCGGCCGATGGCGACATCGTGACGGCGCTGAAGGAGGAAACGGTTCGCGAGATTGCCGGCCGGCTGCGCGACGACGGCATCAAGTCCGTCGCCGTCTGCCTGCTCCACGCCTACAAATATCCGACTCACGAGCAGCGCATCGCGGCGCTCTTGCGGGAAGAGAATCCCGACATCTTCGTCTCGCTGTCCTCCGAGGTGTGCCCGGAAGTTCGCGAGTTCGACCGCGCTTCGACCACGGTGGTCAACGCCTATACGCGCCCGCAGATGTCGGGCCACGTCGCGCATCTCGAGCGCGAATTCGCCGCCAAAGGCATTAATCGCCAGGTCCTGTGGATGACCTCGTCCGGTGGCCTCGTGCCGAGCCGCCGCGCCGCCGAGCTGCCCGTGCGCCTGATTGAATCGGGACCGGCGGCGGGCGCCGTCGCAGCGGCCGAGTTCGGCCGCATCGCGGGCGAGGGCAGCGTGCTGTCCTTCGACATGGGCGGCACCACTGCCAAGCTGTGCCTGATTCCAAATGGCGAGCCGACGGTCGGCACCGACCTCGAAGTCGCGCATTATCATCGTTTTCGCAAGGGCTCCGGCTTTCCACTAAAGATCCAGTCGATCCGCATGATCGAGATCGGTGCCGGCGGCGGCTCGATCGCCGCCAAGAACCCACTCGGCCTGCTCGATGTCGGACCGCGCTCGGCCGGCGCGCTTCCGGGCCCCGCTGCCTATCAGCGCGGCGGCACCGAGCCGACGGTGACCGACGCCGACATTCTGCTCGGCTATATGGGGACCGAATCCTTCGTCGGCGGCTCCTTCAAGGTGTCCAAGGATGCGGCCGAGGCGGCAATGGCCAAGCTCGCGGCTTCCCTCGACGTCAGCGTGCCGCGTTGCGCGTGGGGCATCCACGACCTCGTCAACGAGTCCATGAGCAAGGCGGCCGCGGTACATGCGACCGATCTCGGCGTCGATCCGCGCAGCCTGCCGATGGTGGCTTTCGGCGGTGCGGGTCCGGTGCACGCCTATGGCATCGCGCGCAAGCTTGGCATCAAGCGCGTGATCTGCCCGACCGGCGCCGGCGTCACATCGGCGATCGGGCTGCTCATCGCGCCGGTCGCGGTCGATCTGTCGGCAAGCTTTCCGATGAGGGTCGACAACTGGGATTTCGCCACCATGGATCGCCTGCTCGGCGACCTTGCGGCGCAGGGCGCAGAAGTCGTCATCGCAGCCGGTGTCGCACCGGAGACGATCACCAACACCTACACGGTCGACATGCGCCACGTCGGCCAGGGGCACGAGATCACGGTCGCCTTGCCGGATCGCAATCTTCCCGCAAAGCAATTCCTGGAGCAGCTGCTCGCCAATTTTTACAAGCTGTACCGCGAGCTGTTCGGCCGCACCGTTGCCGGTTCGTCGGTCGAGGTCATCACCTGGCGCCTGCGCTCCAGCGGCGAGAAGGATCAGGTCACGCGTCCGCACAGCAGGGAAGCTGCCCAGGCCAAGAACGGCTCGCGCCCGGTGTATTTCAACGAGCTCGGCGGGTACGCCGAGACGGCGGTCTACGACCACTACAAATTGCCTGTCGGCGAGGAAATCGAGGGACCGGCCATCGTCGAGCAGCGCGAGTCCACCGCGGTCGTCGGACCGAGCGGCAGGGCTCACGTCGATGCCCACGGCAATCTCGTCATCAACATCGCCTAGAGGAAGCCGCGCATGTCCGTGAATGCAGCCGATTTCAACGATCCGATCAACCTTCAAGTGATGTGGAATCGCCTGATCTTCATCGCCGACCAGGCCGACATCGTTCTCGGGCGCACGGCGTTCTCGCCGATCGTGCGCGAGAACCACGATTATGTGACCGTGCTGCTCGACAGCCGCGGCCGCGCGCTCGCCCAGTGCACCTGGTCTATCCCGGTGTTCATCACGTCGCTGCCGATGGCCGCGCAAAAATACTTTCTGCCGAAGTTTCCACCGGAAAGCCTGCAGGAGGGCGACGTCCTCGCCACCAACGATCCCGAGATCGGCACGGGTCATCTCCCCGACGTGACCATGATCACGCCGATATTCAGGAAGGGCAAGATCGTGGCCTATGCGGGCTCGATCGCCCATCTGCCCGATGTCGGCGGCCGCCCGTTGCACTCCGAGGCCAGCGACATCTTCGAGGAAGGCATTCGCTTTCCCATCGTGAAGCTGCACAAAGCAGGCGTTCTCAACAAGGACGTGCTGGATATCATCGCTGCGTCCGTTCGCCTCCCGACCGAAGTGATGGGCGACCTCGAATCCATGGTTGCTGCCAACAACGTCATGGGACGCGAGCTCGTGAAGTTCCTGGACGAGTATGATCTCGATGGCATCGACGAGCTCGCGGACGCCATCCATACGCGATCCGAAGCGCAGACGCGCAAGGCCATCAGGCAATGGCCGAACGGGACGTACTCAGCGGAAGTTCTGCTCGACGGGTACGACGCAGATGTGAAGCTCAAGGCGTCGGTTATCGTCCGCGACGACTCCATTCACGTCGACTATGCCGGCACCTCGGATCAGATCCTTCATTCGATCAATTGTCGCACCAACTATCGCTACGCCCATTCCGTCTATGCGCTGAAGTGCCTGCTCGACCCCGATACGCCCAACAACGAGGGCTGCATCACGCCGATCACCGATGAAGCCCCGCTCGGCTCCATCCTCAACCCGGAGCAGTGGACCGCCGGAAATTCGCGAAACCTGATCGGCCATGTGATTCCGTCGCTGATCTTCAAGGCGCTGGAGGGTGTCGTGCCTGGTCTCGTGATGGGCGATAGCGGCGGCGCGCCGATCTGGGCTGCGAACTGCGTCGGTCAGCGCGACGACGGCTCGCAATACAGCTCCGTCCAGAATTTTCACGGCGGACAGGGAGCTCGTGCCGCGTACGATGGTCTCGACACCCTGAGCTTTCCGTCCAACTGCAAGGTGACGGCGGTCGAAATGTTCGAAATTGCCGTGCCGGTGCTCACAGAATGCAAGGAGCTGATTCCGGATTCCGGCGGCGCGGGCAAGAGTCGTGGTGGCCTCGGCCAGCGCGTCGTGCTGCGCAACCGCGGACGTAATCCAATGAGCATTTATCTCGCTTCCGAGCGGGTGCGTCATCCCTGCTTCGGCGTCGTGGGCGGCCAATCCGGCAGCGCCGGCAAGGTGACCAGGAACGGCGAACCGCAGTTCCCCAAGGGCAAGGTCGTTCTCAGGACCGGCGATCGGCTGGAGGTCGAGACGCCCGGTGGCGGCGGATGGGGACAAACCAGTGAGCGTAGCCCTGCAGCGGTCGAACTCGATCTGGCCGAAGGGTTGATTACGCCAGCGGCAGCGAGGCAGACTTACGGCTATCGACGCTCAAGTCTGGCGGCGACCGCTGCCGAATAGAGGTACGGAATGGGCCTGCTCGACGGAAAGATCGCGCTCGTCACGGGCGCAGGGACGGGAATCGGCCGAGAGACCGCGATCCTCCTGGCCCAGGAGGGCGCGACGGTCGTCCTGACTGGCCGCCGGATCGCGCCGCTGGAGGAGGTTGTCGCGGCGATCGAGAAAGCAGGCGGCAAGGCCGTTGCCCGTGCGCTCGATGTCGCCTCACGGGAGGCGATCCTGGAGACGGTCGGCTGGGTCAAGAACAATCTCGGATCGGTCGACATCCTCGTGAACAACGCGGGCAGTGCCAGCAAGGTGCTGAACGCGCGCTTCATCAGCGAGGTCGAGTGGAACGCCACGGTGAACGTCAATCTCACCGCGGTGTTCAACCTGACCCAGGCCGTGCTGGAGGACATGATCGCCAGGAGGGAGGGTACGATCATCACCGTCTCCTCGTTGGCGGTCGTCAACCCGAACCTGCTTGGTGGTGCCGCTTACGGTGCGGCCAAGGCCGGCGTTAAGAACTTCATGACCTTCCTGCACAACACCTATCGCAACCAGGGCATTCGCGCGACGACGATCCTGCCGGGAGAGACCGACACGCCGATCATGAATAATCGCGCGCGACCGCCGGCGGATAGCGAACGTGCTGTGATGCTCAATCCGCACGACGTCGCGCGCGCGGTGCTGCTCTGCGCCAGCCTGCAAAAGGGCGCCGTGATCCCCGAACTGCACATCTGCCCGACCTTCATGCGCGATACCTCCGCAGACATCGAGACGGCCCGGTGGGTCGGTGCGCCGGAAGGCCTGAAAGACCAGCCGAAGCGTTAGAAAGGATCTCCCATGAACGGCGCCAAACTGCGCGAGCGTCTTGCCAAGGGCGAGGCGGTCACCATGCTCACGCCCCACCATGCTTCGTCGGGACTGGCGGTGCGCCTGGTCGAGCTTGGCGCAGATGCCATCTTCGTCGATTGCGAGCACGGTACCTGGAGCTTCGAGGATGTGCGCGCCGCCGCGCAGGCCATTCGCGGGGCGGGTGGAGCGGCCATCGTTCGCCCGCACTCCCACGAGCGGCCACTCCTGATCCGCTATCTCAACGCCGGCGCCGACGGTCTCATGGTTCCTATGGTGGATACCGCAGACCAGGCGCGCGCCATCGTCGACGCCGTCCGCTACGCCTGTCCCGCCGACCATGAGAAGCGATTGATCATCGCGATGATCGAGACGCCGAAAGCGATCGATGACATCGATGAGCTGCTCGCGGTGGATGGGATCGACGTGTTCTTCATCGGACCCGGCGATCTGTCCCAGAACATGGGATATCCGCCGGCGCCTCCGTTCGGCCAGTCCCGGCCCCAAGCTGTGATCGAGCGCGTGGGATTTGCCGTGAAGAAGATTCGCGCCGCAGGCAAGATCGCGGGCACGCTGGTGACCTCCGACGAGCTGCCGTCCTGGCTGGAGCAGGGCGTGCGGTATTTCTACATTCATTCCGATCCGTTCCTTCGCGTCGGCCTTGCCGGCGTGAAGAAGCTGCTCGGCCGATAGCCGCGTCCATCGCCGCGCTGAAGAAGGTCTCCCTTGCCATTTGAATTGTTCAACCTCGCCGGCAGGCGCGCGCTCGTCACGGGATCCTCGCAAGGCATCGGATCTTTTTCCGGCAATCGCGCAAGGCGTTGCGCGCCTTAAGCGACCGGCCTCTCCCAAACCTTCGTTCGTACGGCCCACGCCTTGAACTGTTGAGCGCGGAGCGCATCGAATTCAGCGCGGCATGCTTCGCCGAAGCTCCGGAGAACATCAGCAGAGCCGGTTTCAAACATCTCGCGAACGCTCTCGCTCGTCAGCGATATTCCGGGTTGGAGCAGGGTATCGATAATCCGCCTGAGGGCCTGTTCAGCAGCAGAAAGCACCGCCGGCGAGGAAATGATCCTCATTCGGCTCAGTTTCTCGTACAGGACCACTATCGACGCAATGTCGGGCTTGTCATGTTGGAGCGCATCCACGTAAGACTTGGACGCCGCCTCGACAAATTCCTTATAGAGATCTTGCCTTCGCAGTCTGTCCTGGACAAACCATTGAGCACGCAGCTGCTTCTGTTGTGCGACCCACGAGCCCAGGAAAGACATTGCTCCCCCGATCGCGGCTCCGCCAAGGCCGGCCGCTGCGGAAACCAAGGTCCCATCCATCGCTTCACCTCAAAGCCAAAATCGATCTACACACGGTGTTCAGCCGTGCGCCTTGCAAGTGGCACGACAGACAAGGATCGCACTCCTTGCGCGCCATGTATTAGGACGCCTTCGATATCGGCGGTTGCCGATGGTCCGGTATTGAATGACGCGTAATGTCCCGACCGGAACTCAGGGCGTCGATAGGCGTGATGGAGATTTGGAACGATGTCGGCGGGATCAAGCAGAACGATGATGTGCTGCGCGAGATATGCCAAGGCATTGACTTCCAGATCGCGCTCGCTCAGGAGAACCGAGCCGGTCTCAGCAACGGCAAAGGAAGCGCGCACGATTGCGAAATCGACATCCGCCAGGTCGACAGGCGAATAGACGTCCGCAAGGTCGCGATTGCCTGCAAGCTCCGGCACCACCGAGCAAACGACTTTCGCCGTGCCAATTTTGTCGCGCGCCGCCTGGAGCTCGTCCCCGCCGACTGGCGGATCGAGGAATATGCCGCCCATGCGCTCCAAACTTGTCTTGAATGTTGCCAGAAGGGCCACGGGCTCGGGCGGATCGAACAAGGGAACGACGGGTAGCGGCCGCTCGGCTTTAGGACGGTTGGTTCGAATGGCGGCAAGAATGTCTTCCCGGCTGCTCATTTTTTCTCTCCCCGGTTTATACGATACCAACTGTGGAACGTTTGCTTGGGCGCATGCGGGATTTCGCGGCCCTTGCCCCAGGCATTGAGACCATTGTAGATCACGAACCGTGGAAGATGGGGCAGCACCGCATCGGCTGCGGCAATCGCAGCGCGGTAGGCTGCCGGACGCGACAGCAACTCGCCCGCGGCTTTCATGGCGGCCTTCTTGACGAACGGCACCTCGTGCTGCTTCACGAGCTCTCGCCGCCAGGCGTAGATTTGCTCGTGGATGTTGATCTTCACGGGGCGGACGTTGGTACAACTACCGTTCAGCGTGGATGCGAACGGCAGGTTGCTGTATTTGCGCGCATTGAAGGTCGGGTCGATGATGAGCCCGATCGGCCCCGAATAGGTCGCGCCGTAGCTCAGGCCGCCACTGCGCCGGTAGACCGGGCAGGTGTTCATGCAGGCTCCGCAGCGGATGCACTTCAGTGAGGTCCAGAATTCCTCCAGTCCGAGGCGCGCGGACCGGCCATTGTCCACCAGGACCACGTGCATCTCGCCGCCCCGCCGCGGCCCTCGAAAGTGTGACGTATACTGGGTGATCGGCGACCCGAGCGCGCTGCGCGACAGCATCCGTACGAAAACGGCGAGATGCTCCAGCCGGGGTATCGTCTTCTCGATCCCGATCGAGGCGATGTGCAGTTTCGGCGCGTTGGCCGAGAGATCGGCGTTTCCCTCATTGGTGCAGACGACGACACTGCCGGTCTCTGCAACGGCAAAGTTGCAACCGGTCATGCCGGCGTCCGCCGCCAGGATCAAGGGCCGCGTCGCCTCGCGCTGCGCCTCGGCCAGATAATGCACGTCACTATTGTTCGGATCCGTCCCGATGGTCTTCGCAAACACGTCGGCCACGTCGCATCTTGTGGACCGCCGGAACGACCACGTGGCTTGGGTCTTCGTTGTCGAGTTGCTAGATGCGCTCGCCGAGATCGGTCTCGATCACCTCGATGCCGACCGAGGCCATATAGTGCCGGAATCCACTCCTCTGTCAGCATCGACTTGCTTTTGATCAGTGACTTGGCACCGTGGTCCCTGAGAATGCCGTGAACGATCTTGTTGTGCTCAACCGCGTCCCGGGCCCAGTGCACATAGACGCCATTCGCGCGTGCGTTTGCCTCGAACTGCTCCAGATATTCGTCGAGATGGGTCAGCGTGTGCTCCTTGATCGCCGACGCGAGCGAGCGCAGTTCTTCCCACTCCGGCATGTGCTCCATTTCCCGGTCGCGCTTCTGTCGGAGGTCCCACAGCCGCTCGTCGTGCATCTTCTCGTGCTGAGGTGCCGCGATGAACCGCGCGGCCGCTTCGGCCTGATCCACCGGACGGTTGCCGTGAATCTTCGCCCCGCGCGGCTGACGCTCGGCGCTTGGTCGCAGCGGCTTGGAGCTGCCCTCGGCATGGTCCAGGCGACGCCCGTCGCGATAGATCGCGTCCTGATCGTCCCGCGCGAGCAACTCGGGATGCAGCATCCCACAGTCACCAGTGGTCGGTTCTGTCTTGGTGCTCATGCGCTCGCTCCGTTCAGGATCTGCGCGATATGAATGAATTTGAGCGGGATCCCGATCCGCTCGGCGCAGCCCCTCTGATGCATCAGACAGGAGGAGTCGGCCGAAACGATGTATTCGGCTCCGGCTCGCGCGTGATCGCTCACTTTATCGTAACCCATCTTCGTCGAAACGGCTTCCTCGAATACCGAAAAGGTGCCGCCGAACCCGCAGCACTCGTCCGGCCGTGCCGGGGCCGCGAATTGGATGCCCTCGACCTTGGAGAGCAGATCAAGCGGCTTGGAGAAGAACGGCTCGCGCAGTTCGGAGGGTTTTGCGTGCTTGAGCTGTCGCAGCGTGCCGCAGCTGTTATGCAAGCCAACGCGATGCGGAAACCGCGCCCAGGGAAAAGCTTCGGCCTTTTGGATGTCATGCAGGAACTCGACAAGTTCGTAGGTGCGCTGTCGGAGCGCCTTCACTTCCTCTGTCTGCTCAATCGCATCGAAGTCGTTCCGCACGTGATGGACACAGCTGCCGGACGGAGCGACGACGTAGTCAAACTCCGAGAAATTGCGCACGAACAGCGCTTCGGTGTCGGCGCACTCGGCGTTGAAGCCGCTGTTGGCCATCGGCTGGCCGCAGCAGGTCTGGTCGCGTGGATAGACGACCTCATGACCGAAGCGCTCGAGCAGCTCCAGAGTGGCAATACCGACCTCCGGAAAGAAGGCGTCGATAAAGCAGGGTACAAACAGTCCGATCTGCATCTTCAACTCCCTTCGGTTCAGTAATGTCCTGCTGACGGCTTAACTCTGCCGCGGAAGACGATGTAGTTGATCATTGTGTAGATCAGCATCAGCGGAAACACGAAGACGCCCGCCCAGAACATGAAAGCCAGGCTCGAGGCGGGTGCGGCCGCGTCCTCGATCCGGATCGAGAACGGAAATCATGTACGGCCAGAACGAAATCGCGAGCGTCAGGAAGGCGGTCGCAAAGACGATTGAGGCTGCATAGAAGGGCTCCGCATGTGGCGCCCGCTTGCGTAGCAGCGCGGTGAGCGCTCCAGGGTCGGACTTCGCCTTCCCCTCGAACAAGACCTGACCTACTTCGTTGACAACGCATACTGAAGTTTCTTTTTGCGAGACCTCCAGCCCAACATACTGTTTCATAGCCCCCTCCGGTTCAAAAGATTGCGAAGGCCTGAAGATAGCGGATCTTTCGTGCCGCGAGCGCCGACCGCAATTACGTCATCGTCTGCAATATTTGCGCGCCGATTGACACCCTGGTCCGTTCTTGATGAGGAGCGGGCCGGTAACGCTCGTAAATGAGCCCCCCGCGTTCATGGTCGCCAACGTGACGGGGCAAAGAACTTTTGTTCCATGCTCATTGCAGGGGTCTACCCATCGATCTTCGACGTAGGCGTGGTACGCAGGGGAGGTAGCGAGTATTATTTTCGATTATTGTTGACGTTCGAGCGCGCGTCTCATGCGTCGGCGACCAATCACCTGATCCGCGCGCGGTGGGGATGCCGCGTGCGTTCCCTAGTGACGTTGCGGCTCACAGGCGTTCGAGTACGCGTGCGACCTGCGTCTCGGTCCATGAGTTCTTGCCGCGTGCGGTTGCAATGCCTTTCTTGGTAAGACCGGTTGCAATCGCCTTCAGCTCGTTGCGCCGCTGGCCCGCAGCTCCGCAATAATTGGCGTGATATCCGCTGCCTTGCCGCCGCGCGCTCACGTTGCACCTCGATAGCAGCTTACAGGCCCTTGCGGTTGGCCTCACGCCGCGATCTCCACCGAGTTTCACCCTGCGCCGCTTCGCCGCCGCCAGCGCGTCCTTGGTGCGCTTGCTGATCATGCCAGCCTCTAGCTCGGCAACGGCCACCATTTGCTGTAAGGGAAGCGGCCGGTCGCACCTTCGATCTTCGGCAGATCGGCAAAGCGCGCATCAACGCCAGCTTCGAGCAGCCGCGACAGGAAAGCAACCGAGCGCGTGAGCCAATCCACCTTGCTGACGATGAGCGGTGGGCGATGCAACCGGGCCGCAGCCGATGCCTTCTCCAATGCGGGGCGGCCGGATTTGCGACCGCTCTCTATCTCGGAGAACTCGCCAACGATCTGCCAATCGCCGCCGTCCAGATAGGTTTTGACGGCCTGCCGCTGCGCGTCAAGGCCAAAGCCGCTTCTGCCTTGCCGCGCCGTACTGACCCGGTAGTAGGCGACGAATTTACCGCTGTTCGGTGCCATAACATCCCTTTCACCTGAGATTGAACGACGGCGTAAGGACCGCGTCAGCCATTACGCCTTACCTTCAGCAATCGTATTCACCCAGGCTGACACGATGACGCGGGATAGCTTCTACTTTCTCGTTGCGCTCGCGGGGGTCGCAATCGTGTTCGGTTGGCTGCTTTTCGTGATATGCGCTGAATGAGCGGAGCGATTGAACGGCAACGGTCACCGCTTGCCTTTCAGTCGTTATCTCCACGGATGTCCTTAGCGCTCTGCCACTCCTGCGATGGTTCAATCGTCTCAACCTGAGACGATTGAAAGCGAGCGCTCATATCATCCCCTCACGCACGCTTACGCTGCCACCGCTTCTTCGGGTTGAAGCGCCCTCCAGTTGGTGGCCTCACCGACTTCAAAAGCCCCGTCGCATCACAGTGACGGCCATCACTGATGGCGAACGCTTCGGGAGCGATAAGGGGGTGTCAGGCCGCGACGGCGAAGATGATCTGCTGGGACGGACCAGCGTGGAGGGAATGGAGATTGGCATGGCTTCTCGGGTTGGGATTGCTTCCGAGGATTTTCGGAAACAAGTGATGGGATACGGGCTGACGACGGCAAGTATCCTCTATCGGCTGCCGGATCATCGCTCGCTGCTGCAGACCTATGTCTGGCAGAATTACGATCTGTTTCCGAAATTTCCGGCGCTGCAGGATTTCCTCGCCTTCTGGCGGGAGAAGCTCGACGGCCCCTTGTTCTCGGTCACCGTGGCGCATTCCAGGCTGATCAAGCCGGCTGAACTGCGCGCCGTCGATGGCGTGTTCAGGTTGCATTGAGCAAGTGGTGGCCAAAGGCGCGCGCAAGCTGGAGATATGAAGCGTCTGATGATTTCAGCACTCGTGTTCATCGCTCTGCTCGCTGCTGGGACCGGCCTGTTCCGTTCGCACGCGCTCCTGATCGATGCGCCGGCTCATGAAGCAGGCAAAATCGTTGGCTCCTCAGCAACGGTCTGCTTTGCTGACGCAGGCTATCGATGCCCTCGCACTGGACCTGATCAAGGGTCGCGATGCGGCTCCCTCGGCACCGTTGTGATCCCTGAGCGCTTAATGTCGTCTGCGATACCCCGCGCCGGGGCGTCACTGGATACTCCGCTTTCGGAAGTATGACGGCCATTAGGGGCCATGCTTGACCGTCCTCCGGCCGCTCGTCATAGTTCCCGTAAAGGCGAGCCAATGAGACTCGTCTTCGCCGGGAGAAGACGATGCGCAAATTGTTGGCTGTCCTCGCGGGGGCGCTGATCCCTGTCGTTTCGCTCATGCCCGCCGCCCTCGCGCAATCGACCTGCGTCACCCAGAACATGGCCGTTCCCCCCGGCGCCAACACCTCTGACAAGACGGCTCCCTTCTTCATCGACGCCACAGGCCTCGATTTCAAGACGGCGCCACCCACGCGCGATCCGTCCAACCCGAACTATCCGCGCGCAACCGAGCTTTCCGACGGCACGCTGCCGCCGGCCGGCGCTGAGGGCAACTTCATCATCGGCCCGACGCATGCGCCCGCGCCTGAGACGGTGGCGAAGGAGGGCGTGCCGCGCGGCAAGGTTACGTCGTTCACCCTCTCGTCGAAAGACAGCGTGATCTACAACCCCGGCCTGATCCGCGACGATGTGGCGGGCTGCGGCAACAGCTCGATCATGATCGCGACGACGGCGCCGGGCGACAAGTCAAACATGATCGTCACAACCAGCCATCCCGGCACCTGGACGCGCACGATCGAGGTTTATGTCCCGGCGCAATATGTGTCCGGCACGGAGGCGCCGTTCATCGTGCTGGGTGACGGTGGCTCGATGGCCTGGAAGGACATGAACACCACCCTCGACAATCTGATCGCGCAGCGCCGCGTGCCGCCGATGGTCTCGATTCAGATCGGCAATGGCGGGCAGGACGCGCAGGGTGCCCAGCGCGGGCGCGAATACGACACGGTGTCGGGGACCTATGCGCAGTTTGTCGAGCGCGAGGTGTTGCCGCTGGTCGAGCAGAATGCCGGCGTAGAACTCACCAAGAACCCCGAGGGCCGCGCGACCATGGGACTAAGCTCGAGCGGCACGGCGGCCTTCACCATGGCGTGGTTTCATCCTGAACTCTATCATCGGGTGCTGGCCTATTCGCCGACGATGGTGAACCAACAATGGCCGTACAATCCGGCGCTGCGCGGCGGCGCGTGGGAATATCACAGCCCATGGGCGGGGCCCGCCGGTCCCAACCTCACCGTCAAGGCGGGTGTGCTCACGCCGTCGGAGCCGCCCGGCGTGCCACTGATCCCCAGCGCGCCCACCAAGCCGATCCGTTACTGGTTCGAGATGGGCGATCAGGACCTGTTCTATCCCAACCCGACGATCCCCGATGGCATGCACGACTGGACGCTGTCCGCCGAATTGATGGCTAAGGTGCTGGCGGAGAAGGGCTACCACTACCAGTTCCTGTTCGCGCGCAACGCCAAGCATGTCGACCGCTCGACGGTTGCGCAAACCCTGCCGGCGGCGCTAGAGTGGTTGTGGAAGGGCTATCCGAATCCCTGACGACGGCAACAGCGCTTACGTTGGTCATCACCCGCGAAAGAAAGTCGCCTCAGGCGCTCCGCCGTCTTTCACTCCAGGCCCGCGCGGAGGCGATGGGTAACTCAAAGCCAACCCAAGACGGTTTGATATGGGTCTGCGCTATCGCTAGAGAATTGTATTTGTCTTTTATCTGCATCGCGAACGCTGCGGCTTGTTCGTCCCTTTGTCTCAGCTCCTTCGGAAGCGAACGCCATTCGCGAATAATCTCGCGCCGGGCATTCACCTGGTTCATTTTGGTGCCTTCACCTTCAGCCCCGATTCGACAAGTCGGTGCCTTTATTCCGATACATGAGCGATCTTGTTTTTTAAATGATGCGTCTCGTAATCGCGGCGGAGTTGGCTCAACGAAGTCTCATTGAGTTGAGGCATTACCTCACTTAGTAGCGCGGTTTCCGGATACCCGGCGGCAAAACCTTGTCCATAAATTTTACGCAGCGTGCGGACAAGGGTGTTTCCGTGTTTGCTGCTGATTTCGCCATCCTTGTTGCGGTGCCGATTGTCGAGACCCTTGCTCATGCAGCTCTCCATTGTGCCCACAGGCCAGAGCATCCTCCCGCCGGGGCCGAATGGCAACTAAACTACGCTCGCGAAAGTACCCGCGCCGACTTCTCGGGAGGGGCCATTCAAGGCGAAATGGGTTGGCCACGGTTGCTTTGACCAATTGCATGACGGCGGTCGGTTTTGATCAGTGCTTCGCACCCTGCCTGACTGCTCGGGTTACTCGGTTCGATGGCAGTGGCGTTGCTATTCGTTGCGAGGCCGAGGTCCCGATACGATCCGCTTGACCCGCGCTTTGGAAGCTGCGTCCCGCCGATCAACATGTCGAAAGCAATTGACCACGAATTTCCTCTGACGAGCATTCTCACTACTGATATCTGCGCGTGTCCGCGCCGCGAACGCCGATATCTCTCGCCCCGTAGTCGCCTCTCTGCCGAACGGCTTCGGCATGCGCGGATTCTAGGTCGCGTTCGCCAAGACCGGGGTCCATAGGACGGGTGCTGGTATGGCGCCGGCCGGTGACGCGGTCCCAATTCGTTCGAAGTTCTGCCTTCAGATTGAAGTATTCCGTCATATCGCTTTCAAAAAGAACGGCAGCCGACTAGCTGCCCTGTGGTGCGTACAAAACACCCGTGCACGCGTCGGCATGGCAAACCGCGCCAACGGCTTGCCAAACTGTTTGTTCGCGTTAGATCGTCCGCAGAATGGCCCCTAACCACCTTCCTCCAGTCCGTTTCGAGGAGCGATCAGTTTCCAACTAACAAGCCGTTCAACCGGTCCCGCTCCGCGAGCCCATTTCATATGAACAATCGGGTGCTGCCGTTCTTCGAAGAGCCGCCTCTTCGAGGTGGCTGGATTGGATGAGGTACCTGGATTGGATGATGTGTGCCACCGTCTGGCACGCGCTCTCTCTTCGGCCTCCCGCACCCGGCTTCGAAGATCGCGAAGTTCAGAAATACGTTCGGCCAATTCGTGGACGCTTCGAAGCAAAGCCTCAGGAGAAAAACTTTGGCTACAACTACTCACAGAAAAGCTCCTAGCAAAATAGATTGACGAAGGGGCCATCGTGCTGGTTGACGCGTCATCTTGTTTGCCTTGATATGAGCAACACTCATGCCGCCCCAGAATAAAGACGAGACTGCCAGCAACTTGAGACGGCCTTATCGCATGAACACTAGAATCAGCGCCATCGTGACCAGCGTGAACGTGCTGGTAACAGTGATGCCCAGGTACAACCGTTCCATTCTTTCCTCCATCCTTGGCAGACCCGCTCCGGCGAAACCGAAGCGGGGACCGACAGTGCGAACGGTAGGCAATACTTCAGTCTGGTGTACAGTGAAGTTAATACTCCTTAGTTATCGACGCAAGCGGAATCTGCGGTCCTCCCAAAATCAAAATAGAGCAGTCTATATTTCGACTCGGAAACGGTGCGATTAGGGCTCGTACTTTCCGACGTCGCTGCTGGCCGTAGTGCGCAGATTCGACACCACAATGGCGAATGAGAGTGGAAGCCGCGCGACAGCGTTGCGGCTCCTCCGTGGTGGCTCACAAATCCGGGAATCGATTCGTTGGGCTAGAAGGTCATCCCAGCCGGCGTGCGACTTACGAACCGTCGTTGCTGCTGCGTTTGCGGGCTGGTCAACGGCGTGCTCGAGCAGCTTCGGATGGTCACGGTCCGGGTAGTCGCGGCGCAGGATCTGCCTGAGCCGTTGGCTTGTTGGGATGCCCGGCTTGCACCTTGGACCGAGTTTGCCACCGCCGCTCTGATCAGATCAACGCGCTTGGTGTTTTTCTTTGTATTGAAGTGCAGGATAGACCTCCGCCCCACGTCCGTATTCTCACGGAGAGACATTCCAGGCGTCAGGGATATTTACAATTGGTAGCAAAAACACTATACACGATTGACCGTTTTTCTCACGCCCCGCCGGCCAGTGATTTGGGGCAATTTCATTGGTGGAGTGATGTATTCGAACCATCAGGAAATTTCATCGCCAGCGGTTGTTGAGTTGCGTAAAGAGGCGGGCCTCTGGCTCAAAGGGCTGAGGGAAAAGCGGGGGTTGTCGCAGCGCCAGATGGCTGAGAAGGTGGGGGGGAATTATTACACCTTCATCTCTCAATTGGAGTCAGGCCGCGGCCGGATACCCCCCGACCGATATTTGGTGTGGGCCGAGGTTTTGGGCATAGAGCCGAAGTTGTTCGTCAGAAATCTCCTCAGGTGCTATGATCCGGTCACCCATTCGATATTGTTTGGAAAGAGCAACAAGGGGTAGGCACTAGGGGCATCAACACTTTCGATTGTACTTTCCGGCCCTGGGGGAGCTTGGCCGCATCTACGATGAGCGGTTGCTGTTACGTAGCGAGTTCACCATTGGGCTGAGTACTTTCATGCTGCAAAGTAATCAGGTTCTTACCTTTTTTCGGGCCTGCGAGCGCGGCGATTGGAGCCAACCGGAGCTGGCGGAATTCTACAGGGTGGAAGATGCCCTGACAAAATCCGGAGTTGGGATTTCAACAGATCGTGGGCTCACCGATGAGGGCGAGCCCTGGTTTGTTTTCTTCCGGCAAGACAACGAAGAGGTAATCGTTCACTTTGCCCGCATCGGCGGCGAATACGTTGTCGCTTCGAATTTCACTGAAGCAGTGCTTCGCGGCCGAAACTTCGAGAGGTTGGTGCGGGAGTTGCTGGATTCCCATCCGTACGTTTTGCCGAAGCAGCATTCGTCGCGATCGACCGTTTTTTTGCATCCCGCCACACTGTTGGCCGCCCTGGTGGTCACGGGCTACGTCAAGAGCAGTGAACTGAATGCGACTGCCGACGACGGTAGCCGGCCGGAGAAGTCGTTCGGATGGTTCCTCGATCGTCACGATCTGGCGGCGACATATTCCGCAATCGTAATCGCCTCAGTTTGGGACAGCCTGGCGATAGGCGGTTCGGTTAGCAAGCCGTCTGATGACCTCGTGTCACTCGATCATGCACAGCCCGCTCACGGAGAGCACTGTCCACATATCGGACAGGCGCTTGCTGACGACAGCCTGCTGCAAAATTTTCAGGCGTTTCACGGCACGGATGATCGGTCCGTCTTGACTGCGGCGGCGCTCCATCTTGACGGGCAAGACGCTGTTCACCACTTCAATGAGCCGGCGATTGCCGGCCTGGTGGCCAAGCCGTCTGGTCCCGCTCCCGAGTCATCTCATCACGATAGTGTGGCTGCCTGTTCCGGGAATGACGTAGTCCGTGCCGAGCATGATCTCGATTTGAAGTTGGCGGATTTTCACCTGCAGGGTGACGGCTTTCCGATTGTCGCCAGGGAACTGATAACCGTCGCCTCCAATTCTGTCAGTTCCTCCGCCCCGTCAAATCTGACGCCGGACCATGCCTCTCCTCAGCATGTTTCGACGGCGCCGACCACAGCGGTTGAGCATTCGGATACGACCGTCGCGGCCGACAATCACTCCAGCACCGTGCATGTGGCTGACGCGATCCAAGCGCCGGTGTTGCAAGTACAGCCCGAAGTCACATCGACCGGCGAGCCGACCGCTCATGTGAACCAGGTCACGGCGATCAGCGACCCGACCGCTCAGGTGAGCCAGGTGACGGCGACCGGCGACCCGACCGCTCAGGTGAGCCAGGTCACGGCGATCAGCGACCCGGCCACTCAGGTGAGCCAGGTCACGCCGATCAGCGACCCGACCACTCAGGTGAGCCAGGTCATGGCGATCAGCGACCCGACCGCTCAGGTGAACCAGCTCACGGCGACCGGCGGGCCCGCTGCTCTGGCGAACCAGCTCACGGCAACCGGCGCGCCCGCCGCTCAGGTGAACTATGCCGCTCTGCCGGGTGATGTGACCGCCAACCAGGCTCAACCCGATCACGAAGCGTGCGTGTCGGATGGCTCGACGCTCAGCATCGTCGGAATTGATGTGCACCACACTACAACTACCCTGGCGTGAGATCGACCAAGCCTATCAGCCATTTTATGAGTTGCCTGATGGTTGGAGGAGACAACAGTCGATTGTCGCGGCCGTCACGTAAGCAGCAAAGAGGGCTGCGGAGCTGTCGAAATATTTTCAATGAGGCATTGAGACTACCAGCCTCCAGGAAATTAGTCGCCCATGTCTAAGCGTCCATCGTTTTTAGCCGACGCGTCCAAGGCTATTCGCCCTGGCTTCGCAACCGCTATTGTCTTTGGCTTTTTCATAAATCTGCTGGCGTTTGTGGGCCCCCTCTACATGCTCCAGGTGTACGATCGGGTTTTGGGCAGTCGAAACATCGGCACGCTGGTCGCGCTGACCATCATCGCGGGCTTTCTCCTGATCGTGTATGCAGCTCTGGAGAAAATCCGATCGTCTGTCCTTGTTAGGCTTGGCCTTCTGTTCGCCGAAAAGGCAAAGAGCCCGTTGTTTGATACGGTCCTGCGCGGCACGATTGTTCAGCCGGGCACAAACCATGCGCAGGCTTTACGAGACCTCGATACAATTCGCGAGTTCCTTACTGGCACAGGCCTCATAGCGTTCTGCGACGCGCCTTGGGTTCCTGTGTTCGTCGCTGGATGTTTCATTATGCATCCCTGGTTCGGTTACGTTGCTGGTGTGGGGGCATTGCTCATTTTTGCGTTAGCGTTGGCCAACGAGCTATTGACGCGGAATCAATTGAAGGACGCCTCTCGCAATTCGGTCCTGGCCCATTCGTACGCAGCAGCGACGTTCCGGAACGCTGACGTGCTTTATGCCATGGGCATGCTCAAGGGCTTACGGGACCGTTGGTCCGATCGACATAGTGAAGGCCTGCAATTGCAGGCGGGCGCAAGTGATCGGGCCGGTTTTCTTGTGGCATTCAGCAAGTTCGTTCGAGCGTTTCTCCAGATCGCGATACTCGGAGTTGGTGCGTATTTGACGGTCAATCAGGAGACTTCGGCCGGCGCAATGGTTGCGGCCTCGATCATCATGGGGCGCGCGCTTGCCCCGGTCGAAATAGCCGTCGGACAATGGAAGACATTCCTGGCAGCTCGCTCTGCATACGAGCGGATAAGCAATCTTGTGAAAATGCTTCCCGAGGAAGGCGAAAAAATCACTCTTCGTCCGCCCCAGGGCCGGATCTCAGTCGAGAATATTCTCGTAATCCCCCCCGGCGCAAAGGAGCCCGTTATCCGCGAAGTCTCTTTCGCCCTGCAGCCTGGTGAAGTCTTGGGAATTATAGGTCCGAGCGCAGCAGGTAAGTCCAGCTTGGCACGAGCGTTGGTTGGAGTGTGGCGACCCGCCGTTGGGAAAGTCAGAATTGACGGATCTGAGTTGGCTCATTGGAATCGCGATCAGCTTGGCCCCTATATCGGATATCTTCCGCAAGACATTGAGTTGTTTTCCGGCACGCTTGCAGAAAACATTTCCCGGTTCGGCGAGCATGACGAAGAGAAGTTGTTTTCTGCGGCCGAAATGGCTGGAGTTCACGAGTTGGTTCAAGGCTTGCACGATGGTTACAATACCCAGGTAGGCGAAGGCGGACTTATCCTATCGGGTGGACAGCGGCAGCGTATAGGCTTGGCTCGCGCGCTCTATGGAAAGCCACCGATCGTGATACTCGATGAACCAAATGCGAGCCTGGACTCGGAAGGCGAAGCGGCCCTGATGGAGGCGATCCAGGCGCTGAAGCGAGCGCACTCGACCGTTGTCGTTATATCGCACAAGACCGCGATGCTTGCCGCGGTGGACAAAGTGCTCGTGCTTGCAGCCGGACGGGTGTCGGCGTTCGGCGGTCGCGTTGAGATTCTTTCTAGATTGATGGGCGGTCCGAAAATCGCGGCGGTCGCCAGTGCTGCAACAGCCGTCCGATAGGTGCGACGATGCGTAAGAATTCCGTTCCGGACTGGAGGGTCCCAGCCACAGCCGGCTACGTCGTCATAGTCGGCACTTTTCTCGTTCTAGGTGGATGGTCTGCCGTTGCTCGGCTGGATAGTGCGATCACCGCCACCGGAGTTGTGTCCGCGGAAACCAACCGCAAGACCATCCAGCATCTGGAGGGTGGTATCGTTCGCGAAATCCGCATTCGCGAGGGACAACACGTCCAAGCCGGGCAGGTCTTATTCCGACTGGACCTTACGCAAGCAAAGGCTGGATATGAGCTGCAGCGAAACCAGCTGGATTCGTCGATCGCCCAGGAAGCGCGTTTGATCGCTGAACGGGATGGCCAGGACGAAATAGCATTTCCCAAGGAGCTGCTTGATCGCGCCGACGATCCGAACGTCAAGCGGGCAATTGCCGATCAAGTGGCTCAATCTCACGAGAGGTGCGGCTCCCTCAAAGGTCAGGTCCAAATACTTGACGCCAAGATCGATCAATATCGATCGGAGATCGAAGGTCTAACGCAGGAGAGAAGCGGAACCGCGAATCAGCTCAAGTATGTCAATGAAGAATTGGTTGACGTCCGTCACTTGTTTGAAAATCAGCTAACCCAGAAAAGTCGATTGATGGCGCTCGAGCGCGAAAGGAGCCGCCTGGAAGGTTTGCTTGGACGCTCAATGGCGGATGAATCAAAGGCCCGCAACGGCATCGAAGAAGCGCGTCTGCAGATCCGGCAACTTCGCCAAAAGTTCCGGGAGGATATTGCTAGCTCGATGCTCGAAACGCGACAGAAGATCAATGATCTTCGTGAGAAAGTAAGAGTCGCGCAGGACGTCCTGTCTCGCGTGGACATCTTGTCTCCAAGCACAGGCGTTGCGCAAAATCTGCGGGTCTTTACCACTGGCGGAGTCGTCAAACCGGGTGAGCCCATGGTCGATGTGGTCCCCGAGCACGACGCCCTCATTGTGCAGGCGCACGTGCAACCACAGGATACGGAAAACCTCCAGCCTGGTATGCCCGCGGAAGTCAGGTTCTCATCATTTCAAGCGCGTATCCTTCCGATCATTGTGGGGGAGGTAGAGAGTATCTCCCGCGATCGCCTCATAGACGAACAGACCAAACAACCGTACTTCCTTGCACAAGTTGTCGTGGATGACATACCGTCGTTCGTTAAGGATCGTTTGTCAGCTGGAATGCCTGCGGACGTGATTTTCCCCACCGGCGAGCGAACGGTTCTTGATTATTTGGTCCGCCCGCTCAAAGACCGTCTGCGAGGCGTCATGCGGGAGAAGTGATCAGAGCAAGCGCCATCCTCCCGAAGACTTACGATGGTGCCGATCTTCATGGCGCTCAAGAGGTTCCCGCCATTGCTTCCGAGCTTGACGATGGTGCCTGCCGGCATACTCGTGACCTTGCCCCACAGGCTTAATCCAGATTGAAGTTCGCTCTGGCCCAAACAAGGACCAGAGCATGAAGCGTAGCCGCTTTTCGGAAGAGCAGATCATCGGGATTTTGAAGCAGCATGAGGCCGGGGTTTCGGTTGCCGATCTGTGCCGCGAGCACGGCGTCAGCGACGCCAGCATCTACAAATGGAAGGCCAAGTTCGGCGGGTGTCGGAGGCCAAGCGGCTGAAGACGCTGGAGGACGAGAACACACGGCTGAAGCGGTTGCTGGCTGATGCCATGCTGGACAATGCGGCGCTCAAGGATCTCGTGGGAATGAAAACGCCGCCGCGGCGGCCACAAGCGGGCCCTTGGGACCCGGGCGCCGATGACGGTGCCGATGGCCCCGCTCGACTTTGTGTCGGATCAACTCACGGATGGCCGCCGCTTCCGCATCCTGACCGTGGTCGATGATTGCACGCGCGAGTGCCTGGCGCTGGTGGCTGACACCTCGCTCTCGGGCGCCCGGGTAGCACGGGAACTGGACCGGCTGATGACCGAGCGCGGCAAGCCCAGGATGGTGGTCAGCGACAACGGCACCGAACTCACCAGCAACGCCATCCTGACATGGGCCGATCAAAACCGCGTCGGCTGGCATTACATCGCGCCGGGCAAGCCCATGCAGAATGCGTTCATCGAGAGCTTCAATGGCCGGCTACGGGACGAACTGCTCAACGAGACGCTGTTCACGTCACTGGCCCAGGCCCGCGTCGCGCTCGGATGCTGGCGGGCCGATTACAACGACGCGCGACCACACTCTCAGCTCGGATGGAAGTCGCCGTCCGAGTTCGCCTTCACCTGCCATCCGCAACGGGATCTGGCGCTGCGCTATGCCGAAGGCTCCGCGCCAGCTCCAGTCGCTCCCACCGCCCAACTGGGCAAATTCAACGACCGGGGCGAACTCAGGGCTGGATAAAACTTGGGGGCAAGATCAGTCGGCTGCCGAGTAGGCATAAAACCGATCTGCGTGAAGACGATATGGAATAGGGTCGCAGAAAGTGATGCGAAAAGATCAGAGGCTTTTCGGGCTAGCTTAATGTGTTGGCGCCCGCGCTCGATTGCCTCATCGATGTCATTGAACCATTCGTCATCGGCGATACGGACGCTTGATCTAATTGAAAGCCAAACTGCGTCCAAAAAGCTTGTTCGATGCTTTTTCCAATCCGCTAGGTCCGAATTTTCCTTTAGCTCCATGTACATCAGGGCGGCCAAACAATTCCTCGAGTGTCGCTTTGAGCCGATAGAATTGACTCATCTCGTGCCGTAGGCCGATTTCCTCGTAAGAAAAGCCTCGCTTCTACATCGTCGAAGCTCTTCGGACCGCTCTTGTTTTCCGGCAAATCTTTGATGTTGGAAGTATCCTGCCGCAGGACCGGCGGATTCTGCTGGTTCGAGCATGAGCTGGAGCCGACGGTGTCTCCCGGCTTGGGGGCTGGACCCTTCTTATTGGCCGGCTATACCGGCACCCGAGCTCTGTGCGCTCGGAGCGCCGGAGATCGAAGCCAAGGCAAGGGCGATCGAAGGCGAGCGTGCACAACTCAAAAAACGGGCTCAAGACGAGGAGTTGCGCTGGGAGAAGCGGAAGCAAAAGCAAAAGCTGGAGGCCGCTGTCCGCCGGGCGCGCGAATCCTGAGTACGCGCGTTCGACGCGAGCGAGGGAAAAGCAGCAGGCAAAGCAATGCCGCGAGTGGATCAACTCGCGACTGGTTTTCGGTATGCTCAGCAGTTCACGAACCGATCGGCTTTCGCAAGCAGGTGGCGGAGGCAGTTGCAAACAGAGAGGATTGGGATGCGCGCGCAGTGGCGAGTTGCGGCGAGTCTCACGACTTCCGACAAGCTGAATAAAAGGTACCATTGGTACTGACGACCCGCTCGATGCACTGCCTTGCATCCACAATGTCGCCTTCGATACTGAAATAATAGGACTGATTCTTGAGTATCAGCGCATAGTGGCCGGGAGGAAGCTGCAGCGCTGGGTCCTCGCTGTGGAGCTTGTACATCTCTGGGTTGTTCGATACGGGAGTCGCCCGGTACGGGTAAGAGAAATTCCTGATGACCCAGGCGTCGCTGTCGTCAAGCCTTTGGCCTGCGGAAGCGGCTGAAAAATCGCGGGTAATCCTGGCGATCACCCGCACCTCCGCGCGCTCCAATATGTTGGTCGCGGCATCCCGCCGAAAGACTATAAACTCAGGTTGTCCGTTCGGCAGGATCACTTTACCAGGCAGCCTGAATGCGGCCGAGATAGCGACCCTGACATCAGGCGCGCGGCCAGGCAGCAGTTTCAGTTCGGTCAGGACGTTGCCTGCAATTGCATAGACCCCGTAGTCGGTCGGCCGCGGGAAGGCGGGAGGCGGCGGAGGCGGCTTGAAGGCCGCATTGGCTATTGCGCTGGCGTCGGATATCGTCGCCGCCGTGTCGGAGACCACCCGTCCTCCGTGTCCCCGGAAGGGTTGTCCCAGGGTCATCAGCCGTTCGCGTTGCAGCACTGCTGTAAGGGCGGCTCCAACGACTAACAGGACCAAAGCGGTTCGCGTCATGACAGCCCGCAAGGGATGGCGATCGGCTCCAACTTTCGGACGAATCGGCCCTACATCAGCTTCAGACGGGGGAGAGGCTTCCCGCGGCCGCGGATCATGCGTCAAAACCGGCGGCGGCACCGAAGATGGTGGGAGCAGATTGATCTGCTGTCGTGAAAATTCTTCGACGCCTCGGATTGCGGTTTCGAGCGCGAGTGTGGCCTGACGGGTATCTGTCGAATCCGAATCGACGAGTTGTTCCTGAAGCTTATGGCGCGCCAAATCATAGATCGCATGGCGCATCAGCTCAGGATCGGTCTTTACCGTTTCGATCATGCGAGCGATCACGAGCGCAAATTGAACCTCGTTAGAGGCCCTATTGGCGCCTTCTTCATCGCGCTCTCGCAGCTCTCGCGAACTTATGCCGATTTGGGAACTCCTGTGGCGCCCAAGCAGGTCTTGCGCGAAACATACAAATCCTTCTCCCTCACCGCAACGCCTGATCGCTCGCATCGCAAAAGCTCGAACGATGGGGTTCACGCAAAGGCTCTGTGAGATCAGAACCGCTGACCAATTCACCCGCATGTCCCAATAAAAATCCGGGCTAGCTCGGACAACTTGTGCATTGAGGAGTGGATAGCAGGGGTTTCGTTTCGAGCTAAACCCGAAATATTTCTGTCCTCGCACGCATGAATACGCGCCGTTCGGCGGCGCAGGATTCTGGATTGGGCCCTTCAGAGACCTGCCAACAGCCGGTCACAACGTCTGCTGCTCTGGTGGACCGGAAGTGGCGGTTTGATCGCTAGAATGGCGCTCGTGGCCCTCAACGGGCGTTCAGATGGATCTCTCTTCCCGCCAATAAGCTCGAGGATATAATCGCCAGGGCACTGTCGTGACTGCCGCTAGGTTCAGACGACCCATGAAGCGATGGCGCTACGTCAGTATCATCAGCACGGTAGTTGCGGCGGGTCTACTGGCTGCCGGGGCCCGGGTCGTCAGCCAGTCACGCGTGCCATCAGAAGTTATAGCGTCCTCGGTAACGCGTACACCCGAGCTTATTGAACGCGCGTGGCACCTTCCAGTGGCAGCCACATTCCAGAGAAACGTGAACTGGCAGTCAAATGGCTCTCGTTGCGGACCTGCCGCTGTTGCGAATGCGTACAGGTCACTTGGCGAGGCGGCAAGCACGGAGGGCGAGGTGTTGGCCGGCACAGGGCGGTGCTGGACAGGGGTATGCATCCTGGGTCTCACGCTTGATGAACTGGCCGAGGTCGCCAGGACCAACACGAGCCGGAAAGTCACAGTCTTGCGTGATCTCAGCGAGGACCAGTTTCTGGAGCACCTGCGTCGCTCAAACGATCCCGGCCGACGCTACATCGTGAATTTCGATCGCTCGCAAATTTTTGGTGCTGGTGTTG
>NZ_JBANAZ010000180.1:0-1603 GCF_059803455.1 Bradyrhizobium sp. UFLA05-108
CGATGTTGCTCGATCATCCTTCCGACGGACTGGCCGCTATCCGCACGCAGTTTGGCGCAATTTTTGTGTCATTGGAACTGAGCCGCTCGACATGGCTGGTCACGTCGATGTCGCCCGGCAAGGGCGAGAAGATGTCCAAACACAGCGTGGAGGCCGGCGATATTGCGGAGCTCTTGAAGCTGTTCGCCGAGCTGAAGCGCAAGGCGCAGGCCCGAACGGGTGAGAGCTATCCGATCATCGCGATCCAGGAGGCGGGGCTGGATGGGTTCTGGCTTCACCGCGCTCTGGGGCAGGAAGGCATCGAGAGTCACGTGGTCGATCCGGCCTCGATCGCGACGCCGCGCCGGCGCCGGCGGGCCAAGACGGACAGGCTCGATGGCGAGACGCTGTTGCGGACGCTTCTCGCCTACAAGCGCGGCGAGCCGCGGGTCTGTGCGATGGTCGTTGCCCCCTCTCCGGAAGAAGAGGACCATCGCAGGCTTTGCCGCGAGCGGAAGACCTTGATCGCCGAGCGGATCGAGCATGTGAACCGGATCAAGGGTCTTCTGTTCGCGCAAGGGATATCCGACTACGCGCCGCTGCGGAGCAACCGCCGGGCACGGCTTGAGGCCTTGCGTACCGGCGATGGGCGACTGCTACCGGCGCATTTGAAGGCACAGATCGGCCGCGAGCTCGACCGGCTCGAACTTCTGCTCGGCCAGATCGAGGCCGTGGAGGCCGAACAGGATGCACTGCTGGCTGCGGTGAGAAAGCCTGCAGGCACACCGGCTGCACCGGATCCGGTGACGATGCTGCTGGCCTTGAAGGGAATGGGCCCAAACTTCGCTGCCGTTCTCTGGTTGGAAGCCTTCTACCGCCGGTTCGCCAACCGCCGCCAGATTGCGGCCTATGCCGGTCTTGCGGCCACGCCGTGGCGCAGTGGCGGCATCGAGCGTGAGCAAGGCGTGTCGAAGGCCGGCAATCCGCGCCTGAGAACCACGATGATCCAGCTCGCCTGGTTGTGGGTGCGGCACCAGCCCCAATCGGCCCTGACGCAATGGTTTGACGCGCACAGCGACCGCGGCCGCAAGCGCGCGATCGTGGCACTGGCCCGCAAGCTGCTCGTGGCCCTGTGGAAGTACGTGACGGCTGGCGTCGTGATCGAGGCAGCCGTGATGAAGACCGCCTGAGAATACAGCTCTCCCACCAAGGATACCAATCCGCCGAGGTTGATCAGCCTCGGCCGATCCGGGTGGACGAACCGATGGATTGCATGGCTTCAAACGCCGCAACGAAGAATGGCCTCGTCCTCTCGAGCCTGCCCGCCGCAAGCGGAATGTTGGTGCAGTCGCTATCACGCGACGACCGAATGTGAGTTTGACCTGGCACGCAAACCAGGTTGCCAAACCGGCTCGGCCCTTGGATCACTGACCATAAGGAGTAGTCCACCCCGCCCACGCCCGACCACAACAGCCTGATGGCGTGCTCGATCAAGTCAAGGCCAAGCCGCTTCGCGGCGGCCCTACGGGCCGGCCTTGACTCGACCTGCGCGCGCCATCTTCACACTCCAACGGTCGGGACGAAGAGCTGGCCTGCAATCGAACAAAGAGCTGACCAACCACCT
>NZ_JBANAZ010000181.1:0-1584 GCF_059803455.1 Bradyrhizobium sp. UFLA05-108
CCTTGGAGGCTTTCGGACGCCGGCCGCCGAATACGCCGCCCCGTCCCTCATGCGGCCGGCATCCGAAACCCTTCACAGCAGCTGCCATTGAACATGACGGCACGATTTTGTATTCGATCCCGACCTGGTCTCTTCCTGATGCCCCAAAGTCTATTCTGGTTGAAGAAGACGCGAGAGGCAGCGAAATGCTACCGGAACCAATTGCTTATTGTTTCTACCGTTATCGCAGGCACTTCTGTCACACTTGGATCGTCGCGACTTTCACAATCGCTATGGTTGCCGCTCCGCTACCGGCTTCAGCGACACCAAATGTGTCAGCGTGCGGATACCTCGCTGATCTGATCGATAAGGCACCGCCAGGGCCGTTGTTCTTGCCCAGCTATCCGACCGTCGAAGCGGGGCCTCTCCAAGGCGCCGCCTACCTTTATGACAATGCGCTGGCCGTCATCGCATTGGTCGGTTGCGGTGAACGAGACAAAGCATATCGGATTGGGGCGGCGATTCTCTGGGCGATTGATAACGACCGCACATGGCACGATGGACGACTCCGGAACGCTTACGCCGCGGGTGTGGTGGCGAATAGCCCCGTCAAACTCCCGGGGTGGTGGGACAATGCCCAGAACAAATGGTTAGAAGATCGATACCAGGTGGGTAGCGATAATGGAAACATGGCATGGGCCATGTTGGCTTTGCTGTCGATTGACGATGTGAACACCGGCCCTCGGTTCCGAGACGGTGCGACACGACTTGGCGCCTGGGTCGCGCAATGGGCCGACACGCGCGGCACTGGCGGTTTCACGGGCGGTACGTTTGGGCATGAACCGACGCCCGACGTACGGACATGGAAATCGACCGAACACAATACTGACATCGCCGCCGCGTTTGGCATTCTCGCAATCCGCACAGGCGATTCGCGCTGGCGTGATATGGCGACGGCCGCTGAGCACTTCGTAGATACGATGTGGGATTCGGCATGCGCCTGTTTCGCGGCGGGCACCGCCGAAGACGGCGTCACGCGCAATCCGATTTTGGCCCTCGATGCTCAGGTTTGGCCCTTAACGGCGCTCCCCGGAGCGGCCAAGAAATTTGCATCGGTAATTACCACCGCCGAACAGCGAATGGGTGTCGACGGGGGCTTTTCTTACGGTGAAGACCGAGACGGAGTGTGGACCGAAGGGACGGGCCAAATGGCTCTCTTGCTGGAGTTACTCGGCAGGGGCGAGAAGGCAAAATCGTTGATCGCTGTAATCGAATCCCAAAGGTCGCCGGATGGCGGGTTCTATGCCGCAAGTGTCCGAGGGCTACCGACTGGGTTCATGCTGGATACCGATCTGGCCAAGCCACGACTCTATTTTCGATTGCCACATCTTGGTGCAGCTTCGTGGGCCGCCCTTGCAGAACGGGGGTTCAATCCCTTTACGGCGACAAGAAGACTTCCGTAGTTCACCCAGTGGTGACCGTCTCAGACTTTTAAGTGCTTTTCGATTTCGATAAGTCCGCAAAGGGTCGATTCCGTTGAAAAAGGGCGGCAGTAATCCGATGTATTGGCGTCAGCGGCGATGCGGCCGAGCGGCTGTGTCGGCC